>CACCIQ010000002.1 GCA_902546095.1 uncultured Bacteroidota bacterium | reverse complement strand
ATTTTATTATATTTACAAAAAATTTATAATTGGCAAAATCACAACAAACATTCAATAAGCTCGAAAGAGAAAAGAATAAAGCAAAGAAAAGAGAAGAAAAAAGAAAGAAAATGGCTGCTCGAAGAGAAGCTAAAGCACGTGGTGAATACAAACAAGATGAATTTGTATATGTTGATTTTAATGGAAATTTTACTGACACACCGCCTGATCCTGCTGAAAAAGAACAAATTAGTTTAGATTCAATAGTCATAAGTCCTACTAAGAAAGATGATGTTGATGACCGAATCAACGGAAAAGTAACTTTTTATGATGATGAAAAAGGTTTCGGTTTTATTAAAAATCCTTTGAACCAAGATTCATACTTCTTTCATTTTAGTGAGTGTCCTGATCAATTAGCTGTGGGAGATAAAGTTGAATTTGAATTGATCAAAGGAGAAAAAGGTATGAATGCTGTTAAGATAATAAAACAATAAATGAATCATAATATATATTATGTTAAATTATAGATGAAGAAAAAGATATTATATTCCCTACTCATAATTCTTGCTGTATTTGTAGCATACACAGCATATGTGATTAACAACCCTGTAAGTCCATTAGAAACAGTTAGTTCAGATGATTCTGAGGTATCTATCACATACAGTCGTCCTTTTAAGAATGATAGATTAATCTTTGGAAATGCATCTGATGAAGCTTTAGTTCCATATGAAAACTACTGGAGAACTGGAGCTAATAGACATACATATATAGAAAATAATAAAGATCTTAATATTGATGGGAATACCCTATTTCCTGGAAAATATTCTATCTATACAATACCTAGAGAAAATGAATGGGAAGTTTATTTTAATACAAATGTTAATTATTTTGGAGTTTCAAGACCAAATGAGTCTGATGATGTGCTCTCAATTAAAGTTCCAGTAATAAAGCTTCTAAACGAAATAGAACAATTTACCATTGAATTTGAAAATGATTCAATTTTTAACTACATATCTTTAAAATGGGATTTAACCAAGGTTATGATTCCTTTCAAATAAAATGACTTTTAGAGGATTTTTAAAGACCCTTTCCTACATTTTAGGCATTTTTATTACTGTTTTAATTTTATCTGGGATTTCTTACCTAATTATTGATGGTATAAATAAGAAAAGTAATGTAATGGATATTGGAGATTACTCCCCTATTTCCACTTTAGTTGTACCTGAAACTCCAACATACAAATCAAAATTTCCATTTGTAGATGTACATAGTCACCATTGGGATATGCCAGTTAAAGATCTTTCAAAACTTGTAACCGAAATGGATAGTTTGAATATGGCTTATTTAATCAATTTAAGTGGTTCTGGATTTGGAGCTTTCTCTGGAAAGCAGGAATTGATGGATTTAAATTTAACTAAGTCATTAGAGAACATAAACGAAAATTATCCAGACCGTTTTGGAGTTTTCCTAAACTTAGATTTGGCAAAAATTGATAAGCCTGATTTTGAAAAAAACAATATAATGCAGATAGAAAATGCTGTAAATCAGGGAGTTATTGGACTAAAAATTTATAAAAATCTTGGATTGACCTTAAGGGATTCCAGAAATATTCGTGTCCCTGTAGATGATGATAGATTATCTCACATATGGGAAACTTGCGCGAAATTTAACATCCCTGTATTAATTCATTCAGGTGAACCGAAAGCTTTTTTTGATCCAGTTGATAAATTCAATGAACGATGGTTGCATGCTAGAGAAAAGCCTAGAAGTTTTAGACCGAGTGATAAATACCCCACTTTTGATCAAGTTATGTATGAACAGGAGCAATTATTTAAAAAACATCCAACAACAACATTTATAAATGCCCATTTTGGTTGGTACGGGAATGATTTAGGAAGACTATCCAAACAACTTTCTGAATTGACTAATGTGTATGTAGAATTTGGAGCTGTAATTAATGAGCTTGGAAGACAACCTAGTACTGCAAGAAGATTTTTTGAGGATTATCAGGATAGAATTCTTTTTGGAAAGGATATATATAAAATGGATGAATATTACATCTATTTTCAAGTTCTAGAAACAGACGATGAGTATATTGAATACTATAGAAAAAGACATGGTCTGTGGAGACTGTATGGTTTGAATCTATCTGATGAAATATTAAAAAAAGTTTATTATCAAAATGCACTTAAAATTTTTCCAAATATTAACCCAAATCTTTTCAAATAAGTTTTATTTTTAGCCCATGATTATAGGAATTCCCAAAGAAATTAAAGAAAGTGAACATAGAGTTGGTATGACTCCCTCTGGTGTTCAAACTCTAATTCAAAACGGTCATGATGTTTATGTTCAAAATTCCGCAGGTCAAGGAAGTGGACATTCAGATGAAGATTATTCAAATGTTGGTGCTAAGCTTATTGAAACTATTGAAGAAGTATATGATATTTCTGAAATGATAATTAAGGTAAAAGAACCTTTAAAAAAAGAGTATTCATTAATAAAAGAAGGTCAAATCATATATACATATTTTCATTTTGCTTCATCATTAGATCTAACAAAAGCTATGATCGACAGTAAATCAGTTTGTATTGCTTACGAAACAGTTGAAAATTCAGACGGGTCACTCCCACTCTTAACTCCAATGTCTGAAGTAGCTGGAAGAATGGCAGCTCAACAGGGTGCTAAATTTCTTGAAAAACATCAAAAAGGTTGTGGAATTTTATTAGGAGGAGTTCCTGGTGTTAGTCCAGCTAAAGCTGTTGTTTTAGGAGGAGGTGTCGTTGGAACACAGTCTGCTAAAATGTTAGCTGGTTTGGGTGCTGATGTCACTATTTTAGATATAAATCTTGAAAGACTTAGAACGCTTGATGATATTTTGCCTAAAAATGTTAAAACTAAGTTTTCTAACCAGTATAATATTGAAAAGGAAATTCAAAATGCTCATCTTGTTATCGGAGCAGTTCTTATTGCTGGAGCTAAAGCACCTAGCCTAATCACTAGGTCAATGCTAAGGGATTTGAAAAAAGGGACTGTCTTAGTTGATGTTGCAGTCGATCAGGGTGGCTGCTTCGAAACTACAAAGCCAACTACTCACAACTCTCCTACCTACATTATTGATGATGTTTTACATTATTCTGTAGCAAATATGCCAGGTGCTGTTCCTATGACCTCAACTGAAGCTTTGACTAATGCTACTGTTTCTTATGCTATTGAATTAGCTAATAAGGGATGGAAAAAAGCGTGTAACGAAAATGAACCATTAAGGAAAGGGCTAAACATTGTTGATGGTGATATTGTGTACAAGGCTGTTGCAGACGCATTTGATCTTAACTACACTGAACTAAATATATAATAATGCCCAATATCCCATCTGTTGATTTAAATAATTTTCTTTCAGATGATCAATCGCTTAAGCAGGAATTTGTAAATAAATTAGGTAAAGCTTATCAAGATATCGGATTTGTAGCCTTGAAAGGACATTTCTTAAAAGACTCAGACATCGAAAATATATACAAATACATAAAAGTATTTTTTGATCTTCCTGATGAAGTAAAGTGTAAATATGAGCTTGATGGCTTTGCTGGTCAGAGAGGGTACACCTCATTTGGTAAAGAACATGCAAAAGGAAAGAAACACGGAGATTTAAAAGAATTTTGGCATTTTGGTCAATATCTCGATGATTCTGAATATTCTAAGCTTGGATATCCAAAAAACCTTATTGTAGATGAAGTTCCAGAGTTTAATCAAATTGGTAAAACTGTATACCAATCATTAGAAAAAACAGCTATTTATGTTTTGAGAGCCATTTCTTTGTTTTTAGATCTTGAAGAAGATCATTTTGATAAATTCGTTCAAAAGGGAAATAGTATTTTAAGACCTATCCACTACCCTCCTATTAAATCAAAACCCCTTGGAGCTGAACGAGCTGCCGCTCATGGTGATATCAACCTTATTACTCTTTTAATGGGTGCTCATGGACGCGGATTACAAGTTTTAACTAACGATGGTGAATGGATTGACGCAATAGCTGAAAAGGATGAAATAGTTATAAATGTTGGTGATATGCTTTCAAGATATACCAACAACAAATTAAAATCTACAATTCATAAGGTTATTAATCCTCCAAAGGAATTATGGAAAAAGTCAAGATATTCAATTCCTTTCTTTCTTCATCCAGTTGGAACTATGAAACTAAATGTATTAGATTCTTGTGTTGATGATCAAAATCCAAAAAAGTATGATGATATTACCGCACATGAATTCTTAATTCAAAGACTTAAAGATATAGGTGTATTGTAAATGAAGAAATTAACTTCTCTCAAGGATTTAAAGGCACTAATGCCAGATGACTACAAATCTCAAAACATAATCAAACTAAAGTCTAGTATTAAAAAACAAACTTTGGAAGCACATTTCTCTGTTAAAGGCAGAGCAGGTACTCCAGTAATAATTTTAAAAGGCTTCTCAAATTTAAATAAAGAAGATTTAAAAAGCCTTGCTAAACCAATAAAAAATAAGCTGGGTATAGGAGGAACTATTAAAAATAATGAAATTTATTTTCAAGGTGATAAGAGAGATAAAATCATATCAATACTAGAGTCAGAAGGACATTCAGTGAAAAGAATTGGGGGTTAAAATTTAATTTTTTTAACCATCATGCTCACCAATTGGTGAATTACTAAATAGTAGGAAACCAAATATTCCTAAACCAATTAATGCACAGATCCAGTAGACTATATTGTTTCCAGACGTTAGTGCTACTATATCAAGAGTGGCTTCAGCTACAAAAAATGCTATAAAAGCTTTCACTCTGTTCGAGTAAAAAAGTGCAGATACTCTTTTATAATATGTAGCCAACCCAAACCATAAAACAGGAATTAATGAGATGATAGAAGCAATAATCCAGAATGAGGAGATCTTTTGAGAAAACCACGCCATTGGTCCAATTTCCATCATTTCCTCAGCAATTTTAAGACCTGCATCCTCACCTATAGCATTTGACTCAGCCATAGTCATTCCTTCTGCACTAGCAAGGTCAATATCCATGTAACTAAAAACTATTGTACCTAGCATTGCAGAGACAATAACTATAAATGGTATAGACAACACTATTGTAAATAAGCTTCTAAGAATGAATGTTGATCCACTGATTGTACCACTAAATGAGAAGAATCGTCTCATATTAATTATTTCTTTTATTAAATTTTTCTTTATCGTATTTATCTAATCTGTTAAATAGAACATAGATAAATGCGCAAACACCTATTAGAATTGGAATTAAAATTATAGCTGACCACATTTTGTTATGAAATTTTAACTGCTGTTCCGTATGCTAAAATTTCACAAGCACCCTGCATAACTACAGATGTCGTCATTCTAACATTTATAACAGCGTCAGCGCCTAAATTTTTGGCATCTTCAATCATACGTTCTACTGCTTGTTCTCTAGCATAAGCTTGCAGTTTAGTATATTCTTCAATTTCTCCACCAACAACGCTTTTTATGCCAGCCATTAAGTCCCTTATGGCATTTCTGGCTCTAACAGTAGAACCTCTTGCTATCCCAAGGTTTTCAGTTATTTTTTTATTTGCAATAAATTCACAGGTTGATAATATCATACTTTAAAAGTACAAAATTATACCCATTTTATTGGCCTCATATTTTGCTTAATTAAAAAATCATTACATTTTAAAAAATGTTTATTACCAAACCAGTAGCCTTTATTAGCACTTAGCGGTGAAGGATGTCCACTTTTTAATATAAGATGGTTATTGTCATGAATAAATTTTTCTTTATTTTTTGCATAATTTCCCCAAAGCATGAAAATGAGATTACTTTTTTCGTTTGATATAATTTTAATTACATTGTCGGTAAAAGTTTCCCATCCAATATGTCGATGAGATCCTGGAAACTTTCTTCTTACCGAAAGGATTGAGTTTAGTAAAAGAACCCCTTGATTTGACCAATCACTTAAGTCACTATTAAGTCTGGTAATGTTATAATTTTCTTTTAGTTCTTTGAAAATATTGTTTAATGAAGGTGGATTTTCAATCCCGTTATTTACTGAAAAGCATAAACCATTTGCTTGTTTTTCTCCATGGTATGGATCTTGTCCTATTATCACCACTTTAAGATTTTCAAATGAGCATTCATCAAAAGCCCTAAAAATTTTAGCACCTGGGGGATAACAAATAAATTTTAAATATTCTTCCTTTGTTTTTTGTACTATCTCCTTAAAATAATCAGACTCAAATTCTTTTTCTAAAACTTTTTTCCAAGATTCAGATATTCGAATACTCAACTTTGATTTTTTTGAAATTTTGAAACTATGGTTGAAACTGTTGCATCTCCTGTAATATTTACAACTGTTCTACACATATCTAATGGACGGTCTACTGCAAAAATTAGTGCTAATCCAGCCTCAGGAATTCCAGCCTGTGCTAAGACAATAACTAAAACAATGATTCCTGCACTTGGTACAGCAGCAGCACCAATTGATGCTAATGTGGCTGTAGATATAATTCCAAGCTGAGCTGTAAAACTTAAATCCAGACCAAAAGTTTGAGCAATAAAAACAGCAGCTACAGCTTGATATACTGCAGTACCGTCCATATTTATTGTGGCTCCTATAGGAAGTACAAAACTTGAAACTTCCTTTTCTACATTCAGATGATTTTGTACTCTATCCATTGTTACAGGAAGAGTCGCTGCACTTGAGCTCGTAGAAAATGCAACTAACTGTGCAGGTAAAATTCCTTTTAGAAATGAAACAGGGTTTCTTCCAGTTATTAATTTTACAATCATAACGTAAATAATGATCATTGATATTAAGCCTAATAATAATGTTATTGAGTACATGAGAAGACTCATCAATAAATCAGGATTTGGTGCCTCAACGATTAGTGCTGCAAGCAATGCAAATACACCATATGGTGCAAACATCATGATTATGTCAATTATTTTTAAAACAACCTCATTAAATGAGTCAAAAAAATCTTTTATGGGTTTTGCTTTATCAGGTGGAATTAAAATCATAGATACTCCAAATAATATTGAAAAAAATATTACTTGTAGCATGTTCTTATTATCAGAAGCTGCAGAAACAAAATTTGAAGGCACAAGATCTACCAGTGGTTGAAGTGGACCAGAATCTTTATTTTCAGCAGCAGCCATTCTTTTCTCCTCAGCATCTGAATCATAAGCTTCGATTAATTCTGTTCTTGTTTTTTCAGAGATTGAATCACCTGGTTTTATAATATTTACTAAAAGTAAACCAACAGAGACTGCAATTACTGTAGTTGACAAATAAGTTAAGATTGTAACACCTCCCATTGAAGATAGTTTTGAAATATCTTTTAGGTCAGAAATTCCTTTAATTAGTGAGGCTAAGATTAGCGGGATTGCTATAAGCTTTAAAGAATTTATAAATATTGTGCCAAATGGCTTTATCCAATTAGAGATAAATATTCCTCCTCCATTTAAGTTACTAAGTATAAAACCAAATAAAACACCTAATGCCATTCCAATCAAAATTTTCCAGTGTAATGATATTTTTTTCATTATTTTTTTGAATTATTAATTAAAATATAATCCAATATTACTAAGGCAGCCATAGCCTCAACAATTGGTACTGCTCTGGGTACAACACATGGGTCATGTCTACCTTTTCCTTTGATTGTTGTTTTCTTACCATCAGAGTTTATACTCGCTTGATCCCTCATTATTGTAGCAACTGGCTTAAAAGCTACATTAAAATAAATATCCATTCCATTACTTATACCACCTTGTATACCACCTGAGTTATTAGTTTTTGTTGTTCCATCAGAATTTATAATATCATTATGTTCGCTTCCCCTCATTTTAGTTCCATCAAATCCGCTTCCATACTCAAATCCCTTAACTGCATTTATAGAAAGCATTGCTGCACCTAACTCAGAATGAAGTTTTTTGAAAACAGGTTCTCCAATTCCAATGGGCGCATTTTGAATAACACAGCTTACAACTCCACCAACAGTATCACCATCTTTCCTAACCTTTAATATTAGCTCTTCCATTTTTTGAGCTGTTTCATTGTCTGGACATCTTACATTATTTTTCTCAATTTTTTCAAAATCTAGTTTTGAATATGAAGTATTCAATGAAATATTTCCAACAGACGAAACAAATGCGTTAATTTTAATATTTCCCAGAATTTGTTTAGCAATTGACCCAGCAACTACTCTACAAGCAGTTTCTCTAGCAGAACTTCTACCTCCTCCTCTGTAATCTCTATTACCATACTTTTTTTCATAAACATAATCAGCGTGAGAGGGTCTATATGATTCTTTTAGATGAGTGTAATCTTTCGATTTTTGATCCTTATTTTTTATGATAAATCCAATTGGTGTTCCTGTAGTTTTTCCCTCGAATAATCCTGATAAAATTTCTAGTTTATCATTTTCCTTTCTTTGAGTAACAATTTTTGATTGTCCTGGTTTCCTTCTGTCTAAATCTTTTTGAATTAATTCAATGTTTATTTTTTTTCCAGATGGACAACCATCAATTATTCCACCAATACTATTTCCATGAGATTCACCAAATGTTGTTACTGTAAAAAGATTGCCAAAAGTATTACTCTTCATTGCATTGCAAAAATAAGTTTAAAATTTAAATTAAATCTATTTCCAGTTTTTTAGTTTACTGGTGAAGCCTATACCGGGGTTGAAAGTATTTGTTGGATCAAGATCTTTATAAAATTTCTTTAATATATCTTTTGCTTCATATTCATGACCAACATTGTGTTCAGACGGGTATTCTGCTCCTCGTGAATCGTAATTTTTAAAAAGTTTTTCCTTTAGCTTTTCAGGGTCAACACCCTTTTTTATGATATAGTTCTGATGTAAGACGTGACAAAATAAATGTCCGTAATACAATTTCATATCAAACATTTCATCTATATCTTTTGGTAATTTTTCAAACCAATTCCTCTCATTTCTTGGAAATGCTATATCCATGGACATTGTTCCACCTATTTTATCCGCATTAATGGCTGAATATCTTCCAAATGCACTAGCTGCGGTAAATCTATGTAATATTGCTTTATTTCCTTCTTTTTCAGAACATTTAAAAAAATCTCCATTATTTTCTTTAAAAAATTCTATAAAATATTTATTAGCTTCATCTATCCCCTCATCTGACATTTCAATAATCCAATGATGATCATATAGATTTCTAAAATTTTCAATTCTTTTTGGTAGGTGATTGGGTAAGAAATTACTAAAAAATTGCATCAACTTGTCAGATAAATTATTTGGAAGTAAAGAAGTTTTTTTAGAAATATGATCAACCTTCCTTTTAAGCTCGAAAAGCGTTGGAAGGAATTTGGTGCCTAGTTTTTCTATTATTACAAATGTATCCTTACTATATTTTTTTGCAGCATCATAACAGTCTTTATGTAAATAATCTCCAGAGGTTGGTAAAGTTTTAAAATTTGAAAGAATGTCTCTTCTGATTTTCCAAAAAACATCTGGATCGTTTGAGCCAACATAAAATACTTGATTTTTACTTGGTGCCGGATATGTATCTAGTCTTACAGCAAATACAGCAATTTTTCCAGCACTTCCCGAAACCCCATAAAGGAGTCTTGGATCAGCATTAAATCTTGCAGGTTTACTAGAATCTATTTCCCTTATAATTTTTGAATATTGATCATCTGATGCTAATTTATTGGAGTTAATTATGTCAGATTTTTCGTATTTTTTTTCTTCTAAATTTCGAAGTATTTCTTCAGGTGTTTTTCCAAGATTAATATCCAATTCATTGATTAATTCCAACTTTCCTTTTGCATTAACTTTTGCATATAAAGCAAGTTGTGTGTAAGCTGGGCCTCTCTTGACAAGTGATCCACCAGAATTATTACAAACACCTCCAACAATAGATGCTCCAATTGATGTTGATCCTATCACTGAGTGTGGTTCTTTTTTTAATGGTTTAAGTTTTTTTTCAAGATCATATAAAGTGCTTCCTGAAAAGCCAATGATTTGATTTCCATCATTAATTAAATGGATATCACTCATTCTCATTGTATTTATTATTACTATCGGACGATCATAATCCTCTCCAAATGGTGTTGATCCACCAGTGAGTCCTGTATTCGCAGCTTGCATTATAATGATTAAATCATTTTCAACACAAATTTCAAGGGTTTTCCACATCTCAGTTAGTTTACCGGGTTTTACCACGGCTAACGCACTACCCTCACCATATCTCCATCCTTTGGAAAAGGGCTCCTTATTTAGTTTATCAGTAAAAACATATTTTTTACCAACAACATTCTGAAGTTGCTTAATAAATCTTAATTTATCAACCATAAGAATAAAGAATAAAGTTATTACTTTTGCTCAATATTTCTAAATTTGCATCCAAATGAAAAATCTATTATTTCTATCATTTTTAATTTTAGCATCCTGCTCTAAAAAGAATGAATATAATCTTTCAGCGAATTCGGATATTCCTGATGGTGAGATGGTTTATTTGGTCCAATACAAAGAGAACGTCCCAGTTTTAAAAGACTCTATTAATGTATTAGGGGGAAATTTTAGTTTTTCAGACTCGATTGTTGTTCCAGAGATGTATTATTTATTTTTTAAAAATATTAGAGGAAATGTACCAGTTGTTTTGGAACCAGGAAATATAGAAATGACTGTTTACAAAGACTCGTTAAGGTCAACAATTATTAAAGGAACAAAATCAAATGATGATTTTAAGCAATATATTGATGAATCCTCTTCATTTATCAATGAATTAAACAGCATCCAAAATGAGATAAATTATAATATTGCTATAAATGACTCGCTTATTAAACTTGATCTTGAAGAACAATTTATCGAGATGAGAAAAAAACTTACAGACTATGAGTATGATTTTATGAGCAATAAGAATGATTCATACGTTTCTGCTTTAATTTTGCAAAGAATGGTTTTTGAGAGGTCGATTGATTATGATATAGCTGATTCAATACTTGTAAATTTTGATAAATCACTCGCAAAAACATCTCCTTTTATTGCGGTTAGAGGTATAATAGACAATTATAAAATGTCAAATACTGAGGCTCCTAGAATTGGTTCTTTTGCTCCAAAATTTTCTGGTCCTGGTTTAAATGGTGAAGTTATTTCTCTCTATTCCATCAAATCAAAATATATACTAATTGATTTTTGGGCATCATGGTGTGCTCCATGTAGAGTTGAAAATCCTGGTTTAGCTGAACTTCAAAGTAAATATTCTGATGAAGACTTTACAATTTTAGGGGTATCCCTGGATATGAATATGGAGAGTTGGAAAAGAGCTATAGAGGTTGATAAAATTGAAAGTTGGATTCATATTTCTAATCTTAAATATTTCAATGACCCTATAGCTAAACTTTATGATTTAAGTAAAGAGGGAATTCCATCATCTTTTTTAATCAATCCTGAAAGAAAAATAATTGCTAGAAATATTAAAGGTGAAGACTTGGAATTCGTTTTAAATGCTGAGCTAAAGTATAACGAATAGTAATTTTTCTAGTATTGAAAAAAATAAAAATATTTTTTATAAAGTTCATATTTTTTATAATCGGAAATCTTCCTTTTTTTATACTCTATCAAATATCAAATTTTTTGAGTTTTTTCCTTTACAATCTTGTAAAATACAGGGTTGATGTTGTTGACAATAATATAAAATTGTCAAATCTAAACTTATCCTCAAACCAGATTAAAGTTTTAAAAACTAAGTTTTATACTCATTTCTGTGATATTTATTTAGAAATGATCAAACTAGATTACTTAAATAAAAATCAAATAAAAAATAGATTTAAGGTTTTAAATCCTGAATTGGCAAATAGTTTTTTTTCAAAAGGAAAAAGTGTTATAATTATGGTTTCTCATTACGGCGGTTATGAATGGTGCACAACTTTAGATAATTATTTTGATCATCAAGTTGCAGCAATTTATACTCCCTTAAAGGATGAAGAATTTGAGAAATTAATTCTTAAATCTAGGAAAAGGCATGGAATTAAATTAATACCTAGATATAATGCGCTTGATGAAATTAGGAATCTTGAAAAGTCAGGAAATAAATTCATGTATGGGTTCGTGGCTGATCAATCTCCTCAGATAAGAAAAATTAACTATTGGTCAAATTTTTTAGGAGTTGAGGTTCCAGTTTTTACAGGTGCAGAAAGAATGGCAAAGGAATTGGATATTCCTGTTATTTTTGGAAAAATGTCCAAAATTAGCAGAGGAAAGTATGAAATGAAATTAGAGTTAATTACTGACAGACCTAATTCTCATAAAGATTTTGAAATTACTGAAAAATACCTAAGGTTAGTTGAAAATCAGATCCATGAAGACCCTAATTATTATTTCTGGACCCATAAGAGATTTAAGCATAGAAGAATTAAGTAATTAAAGCCTTAAAATCATCAATAATTTTATTGCAATCTGATTCTGATTTAGCTTCGGTGTAAATCCTAATGATTGGTTCAGTATTAGATTTTCTTATATGTAACCATGATTCTTCAAATTTAATTTTGACTCCATCTCTCTCATCAATATCTTGATGATTGTAATATTTTTTCATCTTTTTCTTTAATCCTTCATAATCAAAATCGTCATTGAGGTTTATCTTATCTTTTGTCATGAAAAATTTTGGATATAATTTTAATAGATCAGAAGCTTTTATATTAAGCTCAGATAAATGAGTTAAAAACAGTACAATTCCAACTAAAGCATCCCTTCCGTAATGGCTTTCTGGATATATTACTCCCCCATTGCCTTCTCCTCCTATAACAGCTTTGACTTCTTTCATTTTTTCAACAACATTAACCTCTCCTACTTTTGAGCTGTAATATTTACAACCATATTTATTTGTTATTATTTGCAGGGACATTGAAGATGACATGTTTGAGACAGTAATCCCAGGTGTTTTGGATAGTACAAAGTCACAACAGGCTACTATAGTATTTTCTTCTCCAAATAAAACTCCGTCATCACATACAAAAACAAGTCTATCCACATCTGGATCAACAGCTATACCTAGATCAGCTTTTTCGGCAAGAACTGCATCTTTTAACTGAGATAAATTCTTATCCAAAGGTTCAGGGTTGTGAGAAAAGTTACCATCAGGTTTACAATTTATTTTTATAACTTCTGCACCTAAATCCTCAAGCAATTTAGGAATGATTACACCACCGCTTGAATTAATCCCATCAACTACAATTTTGAATGAATTATTTTTAATTAATTTTTCATTAACTAAGCTAAGGTTTATTACATTATTTATGTGAATTTTAAATGCATCCTTCTCATGAAATACTTGTCCATAATTATCTTCACTATTAAATGAGAAAATATCTTTTTTTACTAGATTAAAAATTTCTTCAGCATCATTTTGTATAATAAATTCACCCTGTGAGTTGAATAATTTTAATGCATTCCAATTTTTTGGATTATGGCTAGCAGTTAAAATTATTCCTCCATCAGCATTTTTTTCTTTTATAATGATTTGTGTTGTGGGTGTTGTTGATAAGCCTGTATCAATGACATTAATTCCTAAGCTAACTAAAGTTGATTTAACTAGTTCTAAAAGACTTTTTCCTGATATTCTACCATCACGACCAACAACAACAGTACTGCTCTTTTTTTTGGTATTAATCCATGTTCCATATGCACTTACATATCTAACTACATCTATTGGCGTCAAACTTGTCTGATTTGTACCATTCACTGTGCCTCTGATTCCTGAAATAGAGCTTATTAGTGTCATTTTTTTCAAATATACAATTCGAATATTATATATTTATCAATCATATGTTATATAATTTTGAAAAAACTCTTCTAGTTATATTATTATCTATAACCTTTTCCTGTAAAAATTATAACTATGAAAATCACTACAAGAATTTTGCTATTGTTACAGCTAAATATGAGGCTACAAAAGCTGGCCATAAGATATTAAAGATGGGTGGAAATGCATTTGATGCTATGATAGCTACTGATTTGGCTCTTTCTGTTGTTTATCCTAATGCCGGTAATTTGGGAGGTGGAGGATTTATGGTATACAGAACTAGTAATTCTCAATATGGCAGTATTGATTACAGAGAAAAAGCTCCATTACTTTCAACTGAGAATATGTATTTGGATAAAAATGGAAATATCATTAAAAATTTAAGTAGAGAAGGTTCTTTATCAATTGGAGTTCCAGGAACTGTAGCTGGTTTATTTGAGGTTTATGAAAAGTTTGGAACATTGCCGTTAGATTCAATTTTTAAGCCAGCATTAGAATTGGCTAAAGATGGTTTTAAACTAACAAAAAAACAAGCAGATTTATTTAACTCATCAAAAAGTAAAATTCTGATTAATAGCGATAGTCTAAGTCTTTTTAATAAAGATTTCAAAAAAGACATGATCTTTTCTAATGATAAACTTTACAAAACTCTAAAGTATTTGCTTAAAAATGGTGTTGAAGGTTTTTATAATGGTGATATTTCAAAAGAGATAATTAATTATGTATCAAAAAAAGGAGGAATATTAACAAAGGAAGATTTTTTGCTTTACAAACCAGTCTGGAGGCAACCCTTTATTTTTGAATTCGATGATTTAAAAATCATTACTATGGGCTTGCCATCGTCAGGTGGAATAGTTTTGTCCCAAATTTTAAAATCAATTGAACTTATTTCACTAGATAATTATAAGACAAGAGATATAAATTATATTAAAACTTTAATTGAACTTGAAAAGATTTCATTTGCTGACAGAAGTAGATTTTTGGGAGATCCAGATTTTTATGATACAAACATTATAAATTCTTTAGTGAGTACTGATTATTTAAACAAAAGAATTAAATCCATTGATTTTTCCAATCCAAAACCATCAAGTGAAATTTATCCTGGTAACATTTCATTCAAGGAATCTAATGAAACAACCCACTATTCTATATTAGATTCATTTGGAAATGCAGTTTCTGTTACCACAACATTGAATTCAAACTTTGGTTCTAAAATTATTATTCCGTCTCTTGGTTTTTTTATGAATAATGAAATGGATGATTTTTCAATTAAGACTGGAAGTCCCAATATATATGGTTTGATTGGTGGTAAAGTTAATTCTGTTCAACCACAAAAAAGAATGTTGAGTTCAATGACGCCAACTATAATTGAAAAAGATGGAAAGCTTTCAATGATTTTAGGAAGTCCTGGTGGTCCTACAATCATTACATCAGTTTTACAAACAATTTTAAATATTTATTTATTTAATGATAATCTAAAAGAGGCAGTGAATCATCCTAGATTTCATCATTTGTGGCTTCCTGATAAAATTTATTTTGAGGAAGGTGCTTTTAAACAAACAATTATAGATTCATTAAAAATTCTAGGTTATAATTTTAATACAAAAACCTCCTCAATTGGAAGAGTAGATGCAATATATATTGATCAAAACAAGAAAATTTATGCTGCAGCGGATCCAAGAGGAGATGATTATGCTTCTGGAGAATAAATCATGTAATTTATTCATATCTTCATAGATTATTTTTTGATGAGTAATAAAATTTCTATCAGGGGTTGTAAAGTTCATAATTTAAAAAATATTGATTTAGATATACCAAGAAATAAGTTGGTAATTGTAACTGGTGTTTCTGGAAGTGGTAAGTCTTCCCTTGCATTTGATACAATCTACTCTGAAGCCCAAAGAAGATATATAGAAACCTTTTCTGTTTACGCTAGACAATTTATAGGTGATTTAAAAAGACCTGATGTTGATAAAATAAGTGGTTTATCTCCAGTTGTTGCCATAGAACAAAAAACAACATCTAAGAATCCTAGGTCTACTGTTGGTACAACAACTGAAATTTATGATTTCTTGAGATTATTATTTGCCCGGGTATCTGATGCTTACAGCTATTCAACCAAAAAGAAAATGATTACCTACAACGATGATGAAATCTTTGACTTAATCAGAAAAAAATATTTAAATCAAAAAATAACAATTTTCTCCCCTGTTGTTAAATCCAGAAAAGGAAGTTATAAAGATTTATTTGTTACTATAAAAAAACAGGGATTCAATAAGGTGAGAGTTGATGATGAAATAATTGAAATCTATGAGGGAATGGAACTTGATAGATACAAAATACACAATATTGAAATTTTGATTGATAAGTTTACTATTGATGATTATGATTCAGATCAAAGGCTTCGCGAGAGTATAACAACTGCTTTGTATAATGGAAATAATTCTTTATTAATAATTAAAGATGATGAGCTTTCATACTATAGTAAAAACTTGATATGTCCTGATACAGGCGTGTCTTATGATAAACCGGAGCCGAATACATTTTCATTTAACTCACCTGCTGGAATGTGTAATAGATGTAATGGATTAGGAAATATTTATACAATAGATTTAGATCAATTAATCCCAGACAAATCAAAATCTATCTACAAAGGAGGAATTACTGCTCTTGGTGAATTCAAGGAAAATTGGGTTTTTAAGCAAATTCAAAATATATCCAACAAATATGATTTTGACATCAAAGATCCCATAAAAAAAATTCCAAAAAAAGCACTGGAGATTATTCTTTATGGAGGAAAAGAAAGTTTTAAAGTATTGTCAAAATCATTAGGATTAACAAGAGAATACACTATTGATTTTGAGGGTGTAGTTAACTTTATTGAGAATCAGTTTTTTCAAGTTGATAGTAGAAAAATAAAATCATGGGCTAAAAAATTCATGAAAAATGAAGACTGTGATTTATGTAAAGGTTCAAGATTAAAAAAAGAGTCTCAGTTTTTTTTAATTGATAACAAGAGTATTTCTGAGGTTAATCAGATGGATATCTCAGATCTAAAAATATGGGTTGATTCTCTTGAAAAAAAGCTAAATCCAAAAAAGAGAAAAATTGCCTTTGAAATTATCAATGAAATCTCAAAGAGGATTGATTTTATTATTGATGTTGGATTAGATTATCTAAATTTAAATCGTCAAACAAAATCACTTTCGGGTGGAGAGTCTCAAAGAATTAGATTAGCTACGCAAATTGGTTCACAACTTGAAGATGTTTTGTACATCTTGGATGAACCCTCAATTGGTTTACATCAAATAGATAATAATAAATTAATTAAATCATTAAAGAAATTAAGAGATTTAAATAACAGTGTTATCGTTGTTGAGCATGATAAAGAAATAATGGTCCAGTCTGATCATATTATTGATATTGGACCAGGTGCTGGTAAAAATGGTGGCAATATTACGTTTCAGGGTTCATATTCTAAAATTTTAAAATCAAATTCTATAACTGCAGATTATTTAAATGGGAAAAAAATTATAGAGAAGGTTAGCGATTGCCCTGTTAATAATAATTTTCTAACGCTGCATGGTTGTAATGGCAATAATTTAAAGAATATAAAATTAAATATTCCATTGGGTAAAATTGTTGGTGTTTGTGGTGTTTCAGGAAGTGGTAAATCATCATTGATTAATCAGACACTTTATCCAATATTAAATAATTATTTTTTTAATGGTAGCAAAGAACCACTTGAATTTAAAAAAATAGATGGTATTGAAAATATTGATAAGGTTATACAAATAAACCAATCTCCAATTGGTAGAACACCAAGAAGTAATCCAGCTACATATACTGGTTTGTATAATGAGATTAGAGATTTATATTCAAAATTACCTGAATCTAGCATTAGAGGATATAAGCCTGGTAGATTTAGTTTTAATGTTAAAGGGGGTAGATGTGAAGAATGTATGGGTGCGGGAATGAAAAAAATTGAGATGAATTTTTTACCTGATGTTTTTGTTGAATGTGATTCATGCAATGGAAGAAGATTCAATAAGGAAACATTATCTGTAAAGTTTAAAAATAAATCAATCTCTGATATTTTAAACATGACAATTAAAGATGCATCAGAAATTTTTGAGAATTACCCTAAGATAATTAGAAAACTAAATTATTTAAATAAAGTAGGATTAGGTTATATTACTCTTGGTCAGCAATCAACAACATTGTCTGGTGGTGAATCGCAAAGAATTAAATTAGCATCAGAATTGTCAAAGAAAGATACAGGAAAGACCTTATATATATTTGATGAACCAACAACTGGGTTGCATTTTGAGGACATTAAAGTTTTACTTGATATAATTTTTGAATTATCTGAAAAAGGTAATTCAATTATAATTATTGAGCACAATATCGATGTTTTAAAAGTTTCAGATTATATTATTGAGCTAGGTCCTGGAGGTGGAAAAAATGGAGGTAGTATTACTTTTGAAGGGTACCTTCAAGATATATTTAAGAATAAAAAATCAGTCACCGGTCCGTTTATAAAAAAGGAGCTAAATTTATAGTATGGAATCAGAAAATTGGATTGAAAAATCTCATGACTCTTGGTCTGTCTTCAAAATAATGGGAGAATTAGTTGAGGGTTATGAGAAACTCTCTCAGCTAGGACCATGCGTTTCTATCTTCGGGTCAGCACGTACTAAGCCTGATAATAAATTTTACAAAGAAACAGTTGAAATTTCAGAGTCTATAGTAAAGTTAGGATTGGGCATTATTACAGGTGGTGGGCCTGGAATAATGGAGGCTGCTAACAAAGGAGCTCAAAAAGCTGGAGGTGTTTCAGTTGGCTTAAATATTGATTTGCCTCATGAGCAAATGCCAAACCCTTTTATTGACTCGGATAAAGTAATTGATTTTGATTATTTTTTTGTTAGAAAAGTAATGTTTGTTAGATATGCACAAGCATTTGTAGTAATGCCCGGTGGATTTGGCACGTTAGATGAGTTCTTTGAGGCTATAACTTTAATACAAACACATAAAATTGAAAGATTTCCTGTAATTCTATATGGGTCTGAATTTTGGTCTGGATGTATTGAATGGATTAAAAATATTGTTTGTAAAAAATTTAATAATATTTCCGAAGATGAAATGTTTTTATTTGAAGTTGTTGATTCTAAAAATGAAATCATAGAAATACTTAAAAAATTCTATGATAAGAAGAAATTTGCCCCTAATTTCTAAAAATTGAAATATACTTTTTTTAAATTTTTCTTAGCTGTAATTTTATTAGCATCGTTTAAAAATAATTCTCAACATATTCATAATATTGATGCAGAATTCATCATTAAGGATAAAAAGCTAAAAGTAGTCCAAGAATCTATTTTTTATAATTCATTTACAAATAATTTATCTAATATAATAGTTTATGATTGGAATAATTCATATTCCTCTATGGATACCCCACTTGCAAAAAAACTATATAGTGAATATGACTCTTCAATACTAAAATCTGAAGATAATAACAGAGGAAAAACTGTCATAAAGTCTATTTTGATTAATGGCGATCCAGTAATATGGAAAAGGGTCACTAATAATCACGATTTAATTGAACTTACATTAAAAGAGAGTCTTGGACAATTTCAAAATCTTAAAATAACTTTTGAATATGATTTAATAATTCCGAATTACATTTTAGATTATGGTTTAGCCAATAACAATTATGTTAATTTAAAAAATTGTTTTTTCAGATTTGCACCAATATTAAATGATAAAAGGACAAAATTTTCAAATCTTGGATTGGATGATAAGTTTTTATTAAAATCTAAAATAAATTTAAATCTCAAATACGATTCAAATTTATTTATTGCAACCAATTTAATTGAATCAAATAGACAACAATATGCAGATAAAATCGAATCGAAATTTTATGATTCATCAGTAAAAGATTTTGATTTAATATTTTCAAAAGTTGAAGAATTTAAATCTATTGATTTAAATAATTTTAAGATTATTACCAACTCAGAAAAAATACTCTCATTGGATGAGTCTAATTTTAAAAACATCAATGATTTTTTTAGCTCTTATCATTTCGATGTTGAATCAAAAAAAGTAATAATTGAAACAAATCAGTTTAAAAAAAATTCGCTCTACCCCTATTCAGAAATACCGAAACTTTTAGATCCATTTAAAAACAATTCTTTAAATGAAATAAATTTTACTAAAAATATCATCAAAATTTTACTGTCAAAATCTTTGAATATTAATACGAGAGAATTTTTTTGGTTTACATCCGGATTGGAATTATTTTACCTAGAAAAATACATAGATACTTACTATAAAAATCTTCCATTATTGGGTGAATTATCAACCTTTTTTTTAATAAAGCAACACAATCTATCATTAATGAAATTTACTGACCAATTTAAATTGGGATATAAATTTGTCGCAGGAAGAAATTTAAATCAAATGATATCCCAACCATCCAATGAGTTAACTAGAATTAATTATAAAATGGGAAACCCTTCAAAATCATTGAGTTCATTAAAACTTTTAAAAAGTTACATAGGTAATGACAGTTTTATGTCATCTCTTTCAGATATTTTTTCCTCAGAAAAAATCATTGCAAGCAATGATGAAATTAAAAATTATTTTGAGAAAAATAGTCAATTTAGTTTAGATTGGTTTTTTGATATCTATATTAATTACAGTGGGCAAACTGACTTTAAGATTCACAAAAAAAAATCATCAATCTCAGTCAAAAATAAAACATTCAAAGAATTTTCATTACCAATTCCATTAAGTTTAAGAAATAATGATAATGAAATCTTTAGAACTTGGATTACTAATGATTATGAATTGGATACTATAGATTTAACTAATATTAAAGAAATTATTGTTGATCCTGAAAAATTTTATTCTGATGGGAATTACAAAAACAATTCACTCAATTTGCAAGAGAAAAATAGATTAAAAACAAGTTTTACATTTTTTTCTGATCTAGATGATTCATCAAGAAATCAAATTTTCTACAGACCACAATTTATATACAACCTTTATGATGGCTTCTCACCTGGGATAACACTAACAAATAAATCTCCATTCAAAAAAACATTAACCTACATGTTTTCTCCTTTTTATTCTACTGTTTCAGAAAAACTAATTGGTAATATCAATTTGAATTATACAAATTATAATTCAAAAACTTTTTCATCTAACTATTACTTATCATTATCTAAGTTTCACTTCGATACGAACCAAAGTTATTTTAGAATTAGCCCAACAATTTTGTTTACCAAAAGAGATAAGAATCTAGTCTCAAACTATAGACAGTATTTTAGATTAAAATATATAAATGTTAACAAAAAAAGATGATTTAAATTCAAGTAAAGATGATTATGGAATAACAAATATTAGTTATATAAATTCTAATCCAGGAGCAAAAAAAAGTTTTTCTTATTCATACGATATTCAGTTAAATAATGAAATAATTAAGAACTCAATTACATTAAATTTCAGAAATTTTTTTAACGAATTTAGACAATATAACCTAAGATTATTTATTGGTAAGTTTTTTAAGAATAGTAATGTTAATGGCTCATACGATTTTAGTGTTGATAACCCAAATGATTATTTATTTGATAATTTTTTAATTGGCAGATCTGAAAATACAGGCTTCTATTCTCAACAGTATATAAGATATGAGGGTGCATTTAAATCTAAGATTAATGATTTTAGTCCTAATGATTTTATCTTATCAATAAACAGTGGAATAACAATTTGGAAATGGTTTGAAGCATATTTTGACTTTGGACTATTTAAAAATAAAAAAGAGCCAATTTTTTCTGGATATGATACTGGTTTGAGAATAAATATTATTGAAAATTATTTAGAAGTATTTTTTCCAGTTTATTCATCAAATGGATCACATTTCGATGATAATTCATACTCAAATAAAATAAGATTTGTATTTACATTTGATCCAGAAAATTTAACAAATTTATTTACTCGTAGATGGTTTTAATTTTAATTAGATATACTTATAATTTTAGTACATTTGAATGCCGATGAAAAACTCAATTTTAACAAAATCCATTTCCTATAAGGATTTTAAAAAAGAGATACTAAATGATTACAGAAACATAGTAATTAGCCGAGAGGCAAGTTTGCTTGGAAGAAAGGAAGTTTTAAGTGGAAAAGCAAAATTTGGAATTTTTGGTGATGGAAAGGAGCTTCCCCAAATTGCAATGGCAAAAGTTTTTGACAAGGGGGATTTTAGATCAGGATATTACAGAGATCAAACTTTTATGTTTGCAATAAATAAATTAACTGTAAAACAATTTTTTTCTGGATTATATGCAAATACAAGCTTTGAGGAAGAGCCCATGTCAGGCGGTAGACAAATGGGTTCTCACTTTAGTAGTATTTTTGTTGACAATAAAGGTGATTTTGTTGATTTAACAAAACAGTATAATATTTCATCCGATATTTCACCAACTTCAGGACAGATGCCAAGATTATTGGGATTAGCTATGGCATCAAAGCATTTTAGGTCTGGTAAGTTTAATTGTAAAAAACTATCTAATAATGGAAATGAAATAGCATGGGGGACAATAGGAAATGCCAGTACAAGTGAAGGTTTATTTTTTGAAACAGTCAATGCTATTGGTGTTCATCAGGTTCCAGCAGTTATAAGCATCTGGGACGATGATTATGGTATTTCAGTGGATAATTCTTATCAAACCACAAAATCAAGTATTTCAGAGGTATTAAAAGGCTTTCAAAGAACCAAGACAGAAAAAGGATTTGAGATATTGAAGGTAAATGGATGGGATTATCCTAGTCTTATTTCAACATATGAACATGCTAATAATATTGCAAGAAATGAGCATGTGCCTGTAATAATTCATGTAACTGAACTTACCCAGCCTGTAGGGCATTCTACATCAGGATCTCACGAAAGGTATAAATCTAAAGATAGACTAGAGTGGGAAAAATCGTATGACTGTAATCTCAAGATGAAAGAATGGATTTTAGAAAATGGATTGTTTACATCTAAAGAATTAGATAAGGTTTATGATGAATGTAAAGAGTTTGTAAAAAAGGAAAAAGAAAAAGCTTGGACCTTGTTTCAATCTCAAATTATCTCTGAAAGAAATTCATTAATGAAGATTTTAAAAAATATAATTCAAGTTGAAAAATCAAATGATTTAATTGAGATTACAAATAGTTTAATTAGGTTAAGGGAAATTGGCAGGAAAGATCTTATGATTGTTTCGAGGAAAATTTTAAGATCAAAATTGAGTGAACAAAGTTTTATTAAACTCTCTAACTGGATAAATGAATATAGAGACAAAGTCCAACCCCTTTATAGTTCATTTTTGTATAATGAATATCCAAATAACTTTTTAAATGTAAAGCATGTAAGCCCTAACTATGGAGATAACAGCTCTATGGTTGATGGAAGAATTATACTTAAAAATAATTTTGATTCTCTACTAACTAAAAAATCAAATATTGTAATATTTGGGGAGGATTCAGGAAAGATTGGAGATGTAAATCAGGGTTTGGAGGGACTTCAAACCAAATACGGTAACCAAAGGGTTGATGACAGAGGAATAAGAGAAGCCACCATTGTTGGAGAGGGTATTGGACTAGCTATGCGTGGACTTAGACCAATTGCAGAAATTCAATATTTAGATTACCTAATGTTTGCATTGCAAACATTAAGTGATGATTTAGCGACTGTTTCATACAGGTCTGTTGGAAAACAATTAGCTCCACTAATAGTAAGAACTAGAGGTCATAGATTGGAAGGGATGTGGCATGCAGGATCTCCCATGGGTATGATTTTAAATTCATTAAAAGGAATGCTTGTTTTAACACCAAGGAATATGGTTCAAGCTTCAGGAATGTATAACACTCTTATGTCTTGTACAGACCCAGCTCTCATAATTGAACCTTTAAACGCATACAGATTGAAGGAGAAAGAACCATTAAATTTAGGAGAATTTACTGTTCCTTTGGGAAAAATTGAAATTATTAATCCAGGTACTGATATTACTGTGGTTTCATATGGCTCAACTCTAAAGTTAGTTGAAAAAACAATTTCTGAATTAGAAAGAAATAATATTAATATTGAGCTAATAGATATCCAATCGTTAATACCTTTTGATTTGAACAAGGATATTGTTGAAAGTATTAAAAAAACTAACAAACTTTTAATTGTTGATGAGGACTATCCTGGTGGTGCATCATCATTTATTCTTAAAGTTTTAATTGAGGATCATAATGGATTCAAATATTTAGATTCAAAACCAATAACCCTAACTGCTAAAGAACACAGAACACCATATGGATCGGATGGAGATTATTTCTCTAAGCCTTCCATCGATGACATCTTTGAGGCATGTTACCGTATCATGCATGAGTACAATCCAAAAAAATATCCCAGAAATTATTAATTTTTAATTTCAGCAATTAATTGATTTATCAATAAATCTGAATTACCCTCAAAATTAATTCCTTTACTTTTTAAATCATATTTGTTTAAAATCCTAATGATTTTCACAACCTCCTTGATTGAAAATTTTTTTGAGGCATTTATATAATCATTTACAAAGTAATAATTTATTCCAAGTGATTTTGAAATTACATTTGGATTATCAGTGTTTAATGATTGAATTTTAAATATATTAGAAAAATATCTGTGTAGTGTAGCTAATATTTGTTGAATTGAATACGATGAATTATTTGTAAAATAATTTGAAATTTTAAAAACCTTTGAAAAATTCTTCTTACCAATTTCGTTTTGGAGTTCAAATAAGTTAAAATCATTATTAATACCAAAATGCTCAAACACAACCTCGTTATCAATATTGCCATCAATTATGTTCACATTAATTTTTTCAAGCTCTAAATTAATCTTACTTAAATTAATTCCTGTCCTCTCTTTGATAAGTTCAGACACTTTATGATCTAAGTTAAAACCTAATCGCTCACCTAAATATTTAATCCATCCTGAAATTTTATTTTCATATATTTTTTTAAAATCATATACAACACCATGATTACTTAAAATATTTATTTCTTCTTTTTTTGGATCTATCTTTGTTCCACTTAGGTTAAAAACTAATACAGTTGACTTTGGAATACTTTGAATAGTTGAGATTAGTTTTTTTAAATTTTTGAAAATTTTATTACCATCCTTGACAATTATTAGTTGCTTATCCCCCATCATCGGGAACTTCTTTGCGCACATAATAATTTCATCAACATTAGATTCATTTCCAAAAAAAACATACTGATTCATTCCTTTGAGTTCCTCAGGTATAATTTTTTTTATATGAAAATTAAAATCATTGTGAAAAAAAAATTCTTCACTATTAATGACATAAAAATTTTGAATAAAATTATTATTAATTTTATTCAATACTTCTTTATAATCTTCTACATTTGAAATTACATTCATGATTGATTTAAATTTCAAAACTAAATATAACTATAAGATAAATCTCATCAATAATAAAAGATATATTTTCGACCCTTTACGAAAAAAAAATGTATTGTTAACGGCTGAGGAATGGGTTAGACAAAATATTATTTCGTTCTTACACAATGATCTGAAAGTTCCAGCCTCTCACATTGCTGTCGAAAAAGGATTTAAAGTTAAAGGTTTAAGTAAAAGATTTGACATAGTTGTTTTTGATAAAAAAGGAAATATTATCATTTTGATTGAATGCAAATCACCAAAAATTAAATTAAATCAAAAATCAATTGATCAATTAGTAATATACAATTTGGAGTTAAAAGCATCTTATTTAATGTTGTCTAACGGATTGAAGCATATATTTATAAAATATCAAAATGGTAATTTTGAAATAATTGACAATATTCCAGTATACAGCAAAATATGACATATGCAGTTGCGATATTAAACCATAATGGCTCAATTCTACTTAGAAAATTTATTCCTAAAGTAGTTAAGAACTGTTCAGATGCTGCAATTTATTTAATTGATAATAACTCTAACGACTCATCAGTTGAATTTATTAATAAGAATTATCCTGATATAATTACAATAAAGCTAGATAATAATTATGGTTATGCAAGGGGATACAATGAAGCTGTAAAATACATTGATGAAGATGTAATAATCTTCTTAAATAATGATGCTGTATTTTTAGATTCTAATTCGTTCAGCACAATAAAAAAAACATTTGAATCTAATGAAATGATTTCTATTGCTCAGCCGCGAATATTAGATTATAACAATCAAGATAAATATGAATATGCTGGTGCATCTGGTGGATATTTAGATTTTCTTGGTTATCCGTTTTGTAGGGGAAGAATTTTGGGTAATATTGAGAAATCTGATAAATACAACACAACAAGAGAAATTTTTTGGGCATCTGGATCATGTTTTATAATACGTAAAAGCATTTTTAAGTTGTTAAACGGATTTGATGAAGATTTTTTCTGCCATATGGAAGAAATTGATTTGTGTTGGCGTTTAAAAAATCTTGACTCAAGTTATAAAATTATCACTATTGGTAAAGCAAACGTTTATCATGTTGGTGGCGGAACTATGCAGTACGGTGGAAATAGAAAGAACTATTTGAATTTTAGAAATTCATTAGTTATGTTAATTAAAAATTTGCCAAAAAAATATTTTATTTTTTCAATGTTTTTAAGGCTTATTTGTGATTTATTTATTTTAATTTTTTCTGTTTTATTATTTAGATTTGGATTATCTTTTTCCATTCTCTCTGCATATTATTTTAATATATTGAATTTTAGAAAATCATTTTCAAAAAGAAAAAAGGGATTGGGATCATATAAATACTTTATTTGTTTTTCAATTTTAATTAATTATTATTTTTTTGGTAAAAAAACTTTTTCCTCCATTAAATAATATTAATTGGAATAAAATTTGCTATTTTTAAAAAAAAACTTAGATATGAAATACAATTATATTTTACTTGTCTTAATTTTGCTTAGTTCTTGTGTTTCTCAAAAGAAATATGCAGAACTTGAGGCAACAAATCAGAAAAATTTAAATCTTTTAAATTCGGCAACTGTTAAACTTAATTCTTGCCTTGATGAAAAGGCAACAGCTGAAGCAAACTTTAAAGCTCTTGAGGAGCAAGTTGCATTTTTAAAAGCTAACAATCAAGATTTAATTAATAACATGGGTAATTTAACCACCCTTTCACAAAAGGGGGCTGAAAATCTAGAGAAATCTCTTGAAAGTTTAAAAGAAAAAGACTTAGTTATCAGAACTATGCAAGATGCAGTAACTAGAAGAGATTCTGTTACCTTAGCATTAGTTACTAGCTTAAAGGGTGCTTTTATTGATGTAAGTGATAATGATATTGAAATCAATGTAGAAAAAGGTGTTGTATTTATATCAATTTCCGATAAATTATTGTTCAACAGTGGAAGCTATTACGTTTCTGACAGAGCTAAAGAAGTTCTTGGTAAAGTTGCACAAGTAGTTTTGGATAAGCCTGAAATTGAGTTTATGGTTGAGGGTCATACAGATAATGTACCAATTCAAAATGATGTTCTACAGGACAACTGGGATTTAAGTGTTAAAAGAGCAACATCTGTGGTAAGAGTTCTTCAAAATGACTTTAACGTTCCGCCGGAAAGAATGACTGCTGCTGGAAGAAGTTATTACATTCCTGTTGCTGATAATGAAACTGCAGAAGGACAGGCTAAGAATAGAAGAACGAGAATAGTTGTTTTACCTAAATTAGATCAATTTTATGATTTAATAGAGCAAGGTATGCAAGCAGCTGTAAATTAAACTCATTTAAGTTCAATATAAAGGGGGCATTGCCCCCTTTTTTATTTTATAATTTTCAATCTCGCAAACTTCAGTAGAATTTTTTTCTCACCGCCGATTTTAAAGTTAATATTAGCTCTAATATTATCGCCCTCTCCTTCAATATCTTGAACAATACCTTCTCCAAACCTTTCATGGTAAACCTTTTCATTTAAATTTATATTTAATATTGGGTTCTTTAAAGGTGAAATAGGATTTGTTCTTAATTTTTTTAAATTTTTTTGTGGAAGTTTTTTCAATCTAAATTTACTTTCATCAATCTTTTGTTTAATATAATTATTTGTTCTATTGACATTATTCAAGAACTTAGGATCAATTTCACTTATAAACCTACTTGGCTCGCAATCAATAATGTTTCCCCACTTAAACCTTTGCTCACAATGGCTTAAAATGAGTTTTTCTTTAGCTCGTGTCATAGCAACATAAAATAATCTTCTCTCCTCCTCTATTTCTTCCCTTGAATTAATGCTCATTATTGAAGGAAATAAATTTTCTTCGAGTCCAACCACATATACAATTGGAAATTCTAAGCCTTTTGCCATATGAATTGACATTAACGAAACTTTTTCAGATTGAATATCTTTATCTGTCTCAGAATATAATGCAACATCTTGAAGATATTTTGACAGAGAATTATCACCTTCAAAAATTTCTATTTGTTGATCAATAAAGTCATTAACTCCATTCAAAAGTTCTTCAATATTTTCAATTCTATTCATTGACTCAAGAGTCCCCTCATTTCTGTAAAAATCAATTAGTCTAGTCTTGTGAATAACTAGATTTGTAGTTTCATATGCATTATTTTTACTACTAAAGATTTTAAAACTTTCTATTAAATTCTTAAAATCTTCTAGCTTATGTGTCGTCCTTTGATTAAATAATTTTGAGCATTTATTTATAATTGAAATTGCTTCAAACATGCTAACATTATGCTCATTTGATAGAATATTCAACTTGTCTAAAGTTGTTTGACCAATTCCCCTCGGGGGGAAATTAATAATTCTCCTCAAGCTCTCCTCGTCATTCGTGTTTTCTATAATTCTTAAATATGCTAAAACATCTTTTATCTCTTTTCTTTGATAAAATGATAATCCTCCAAAAACCTGATAATCAATATTAATCTTCCTCAGAGCATCTTCAATAGATCTTGATTGAGCATTTGTTCGATATAGCACAGCAAAGCTTGAGTTATTCAATTGAAAATTATTTTTTAATTCAAATATATTCGACGAAACGTATCTGCCCTCCTCAGAGTCAGAGAGTGATTTATTCAAAATTATTTTATCACCTATATCATTGTCTGTCCATATTGTTTTATCCAACTTTAAAATATTGTGATTTATCAGTGAGTTTGCTGCTTGAACTATATTTTTTGTAGATCTATAATTTTGTTCAAGTTTATAGCTGATTGAGTTCGGATAATGTTTTTTAAAATTTAGAATATTATCAATATTTGCTCCTCTGAAACTGTAAATACTCTGTGAGTCATCACCAACAACGCATAAATTTTCATGTCTATCAGCTAAAGCTTTTACTATTAAATATTGTGAATAATTTGTGTCTTGATATTCGTCAACGAGTATATACTTAAATTTTTGCTGATATTTGAGTAGAGTCTCTGGGCTTTTATTCAAAAGTTCATTTGTTTTCAAAAGTAGATCATCAAAATCCATAACACTTGCTTTGAAACATCTTCTTACATATTCTTGATATATTTCTCCAAATAAATCTCTTTTAGCAGCTTTATCAACCTCAATTAGCTCAGAATTGTTAAAATAATTTTCAACTGTGATAAAATTATTTTTTAGTGATGAAATCCTATTTTTTATTGATTTAGCCTTATATGTATCTTTATCAAGTTTCTTTTCTTTAATAATATTTGAAATAAGCTTTTCAGAGTCGTATGTATCGTATATAGTAAAATTTGTAGGGTATCCAATTAGTGGTGCTTCTGATCTCAAAATTCTTGCAAAAATTGAATGAAATGTTCCCATCCAAATACTTCTAGAAACTGATTCGCTTGTAATTAGAGAAATCCTATTTTTCATCTCCAATGCAGCTTTGTTAGTAAATGTAAGCGCAAGTATGTTAAAAGGATCAACCCCTTCATTAATTAAATGTATAATCCTGTAGGTTAAAACTCTTGTTTTACCGGATCCAGCTCCTGCTATAACAATGAGTGGACCATCCTTATGAAGAACTGGAAGTTTTTGCTCTTCATTAAGATTTTCTAGATAATTATTCAATTTAATTTTGTGGTAGAATATTATTTTAAAGTTAATAAATTAAATTTGAGAAGTGAATAATACCAAGCTAAATACTTCAATAGAATTTGTCAAGGGTGTAGGAAAAATGCGCGCTGAACTATTTAAAGAAGAATTAGGTATTAGAAGATGTTACGACCTTTTAAACTTCTTCCCCTACAAATACTTGGATAGATCAAGATTTTATAAAATAAGTGAAATAAATAGTTCTGATGTATATGTACAAATTTCTGGTGTTTTTAAAAATATTATTTATAAAAAATATAGAAATCGATATGGAATTGAAGCAAAATTCTTTGATGGTGAAAAAAACATCAAAGTATTATGGTTTAAAGGATTAAGTTGGGTTGAAAAATCAATTAAAACTAATCAAAAATATATTCTTTTTGGAAGAATTAGTTGGTTTGAAAAATTGCCTTCACTTGTTCACCCTGAATTTGAAAGAATTGAAAATTTTAAAGCTAAATCAATAAAATTACAACCTGTTTACTCTTCGACTGAAAAGCTTTCCTCAATCGGTATTTCAAATAAAGCAATGATTAAAATTGTAAAAAATCTTTTTGTTTTTTTAGAGAATAAGTTTGATGAAAATCTAAATGAATATTTAAACAAGAAATTTAAATTGATTTCACCAAACCAAGCTTATCATAACATTCATTTCCCTGAAAACCACGATTTATTAGAAAAAGCAAGGTATAGGTTGAAGTTTGAGGAACTTTTTTTTAATCAACTAAAATTCAAATTATCTCATAATAAATTAAAAAGAAATAAAGGTTATTACTTCCCTTATGTTGGGGAGTATTTTAATAATTTTTATAATAATTATCTAAGCTTTGAATTGACAAAACCACAAAAAAAAGTTTTAAAGGAAATTAGAAATGATTTTGCATCAAATCAACAAATGATAAGACTTTTACAGGGTGACGTTGGGTCAGGTAAAACAGTGGTTGCATTATTATCTATTTTAATTTCAATTGATAACAATTATCAATCATGTCTTGTTGCTCCAACAGAAATTTTAGCATTTCAACATTTTAAAAACTTTAAAGATAAATTTGAAAATTTAGGTTTAGTTGTTAAGGTTTTAACTGGATCTACAAAATCATCAGATAGAAAAATACTTCTAAATGATTTAAAGAATGGATCAATTAATTTATTAATTGGAACTCATGCAATATTTGAACAAAATGTCATTTTTAATAATCTAGGTTATGCGGTAATTGATGAGCAACATCGTTTTGGAGTTAAACAAAGATCAAAAATTTGGGAAAAGAATAATCCTCCACCACACGTTTTAATAATGACCGCTACACCAATTCCTCGAACCCTTACAATGAGCTTGTATGGAGATTTAGATTTATCAATTATTGATGAACTACCACCAGGAAGAAAAGATGTTATCACGGTTCATAGAAAAGACAAAAATAGATTAAAAGTTTTTGGATTTATTAGAGATCAAATTAAACAAGGAAGACAAATTTACATAGTTTATCCATTAATTGAAGAATCAAAAAAAATGGATTTAAAATATTTAGAGGATGGGCTAGAAAGCATAACAAGAGAGTTTGACAAGGAAAATTACTCAATTGGTGTAATGCATGGAAGAATGAGGTCATCAAATAAAGACATAGAAATGAATAATTTTTTGAATGGAAAAATTGACATTCTTATTTCTACAACTGTAATTGAGGTTGGTGTAAATGTACCTAATGCTTCTGTAATGATAATTGAAAATGCAGAAAGATTTGGTTTATCTCAACTTCATCAGCTGAGAGGGAGAGTTGGTAGAGGAAAATATGATAGTTATTGTGTTTTAATGACAAATGATAAGATTTCTGAAGATGCTAAAATAAGAATAGATGCTATGGTTAATTCAAATGATGGTTTTAAAATTTCTGAAGTTGATTTAAGATTGAGGGGGCCAGGCGATGTTCTGGGAACAAAACAAAGTGGTGTTTTAGATTTTAAAATTGCTGATATAATAGAAGATGATAGCATTTTATTTTCTGTTTCTAATGAAGCTGATTTATTGATTAAAAAAGACCCAAAACTAAATTTAAATGAAAACTATAATATTAGAAGTTTTATTTTAAATAATCCAATTAATAAATCATGGAATGAAATTGGTTAAATTATAATTGTTACTTTATCTTTACTTAAATGAATATTTCATACAAATGGCTAAAAGAACTTCTAGATTTTAATCTTTCGGTAAATAATGTTTCGGATTTATTAACAGATATTGGATTAGAAGTTGAAAAAGTAAATGATTATGAATTTCCCTCTACAGATTTATCGAAATTATTAATTGGATTAGTTAAAGAATCTAAAAAACATCCCAATGCTGACAGATTAAAAGTTACAAAGGTGGATGTTGGAGGAAATGAAGATCTTACAATTGTATGTGGTGCTCCAAATGTGAGTGAGGGTCAAAAGGTTGTTGTTGCTCCTGTCGGAACAAATTTAATTACTTCTACAAATGAATATTTTAAAATTAATAAATCTAAAATCAGAGGAATTGAAAGTGAGGGAATGCTTTGTGCTGAGGATGAAATCGGAGTTGGCGATAGTCATGATGGTATCATAGTGCTAAATAAAAAATATAAAATTGGTGATCCAGTATCAAAAGTTTATAAGAAGTATCAAGATAAGATATTTGAAATTGCATTGACGCCAAATCGTTGCGATGCAATAAGTCACTATGGTGTAGCTAGAGATTTATCTGCAGCTCTTTCATATAGAAATGATAAAAAATATGAGTTGATACTTCCATCTGTTTTAAATTATTCAAACCTTAAATTACCTCCAGGTGTTATTGTTGACATTAAAGATTCTAGTTTGTGTAATAGATTTTGCGGATTAGTAATTAAAGGAATTAAAATAAAACCATCATCAGAAGAAATCAAAAATAAACTTATTTCAATTGGCCTTAAACCTATAAATAATGTAGTTGATATAACTAATCTGGTAATGCATGAACTTGGACAACCACTCCACGCATATGACCTTGATAAAATAAAATCAGGAAGAATTGAAATTAAAACATTAAAAGATAAAACAGTCTTTAAAACTTTAGATGAACAAGAAATAAAGTTATCTAAGAATGATTTAGTAATTTGTGATGGTGATATTCCAATGTGTTTGGCAGGAGTTTATGGAGGTTACAAATATTCTGTAAATAATCAAACTAAAACAATTTTTCTGGAAAGTGCTTATTTTAATCCCATATCAGTTAGAAAAACTTCAAAAAATCATAGTATAAATACAGACTCCTCCTATAGATTTGAGAGAGGTGTTGATATTGAAATGGTTGACTATGCTTTAAAAAGAGCTGCCTCATTGATAAAAGATTCCTGTGATGGAGAAATAATATGTGATATTATTGATGAATATCCATCAAAAATTGAAGAAAAAAATATTGTTTTAAACTTTGAAAAAATCAATAGTTTGATAGGATATGAAATTGATAAATTAAAAATTAAATCAATTTTAAACTTTTTAGATTTTAAAATTAATAATGTCACTGATATTTCTGTTGGTATTGAAATACCTAAATATAGACATGATGTGAATAGAGAATGTGATGTTGTTGAAGAAATTTTGAGAATTCATGGATATAATAATATTCCTAATGATGAAACTCTCAAGTTTTCATTGTCTACAATAAATAATGATAATAATAAGTTTCAAAATTTAATTTCAAATTATCTTTCATCAATTAGTTTTAATGAAATCATGAATAACTCGCTTGTTCAAAATGACCCTGATAATTCTAGTTCTGAAATAGTGAAATTGAAAAACTCCATAAGCAACGATATTTCAATTATGAGAACAAACTTGTTAGATGGTTTTTTAAAGGCTATTTCATACAACATTAACAGAAAGTCCGTAAAAAATAATTTTTACGAATTTGGGTCTGTATATAGTTATAAATCAAATACTTATGTTGAAAATAAAAGACTCGGTATAGCTATTAATGGAGATATAGTTGAAAAATCATGGTCAAATAAATCATTCCCAGCACAGATTTTTTATTTAAAAAATGTTGTTGTAAATATTCTTGAATTGTTTAAAATATCATACTCAGAACACTTAAATAATGACAGATTAACACTAAAAAATGGTGGTTCAACTATAGCGGAAATCCGATCAGTTTCGTCTGACAAGCTAAAGGATTTTGGAATTAAATCAAATGTTTTTTTTGCATTGATTCATATTGATTTATTATTTTCAAAAATTAAACCCAACTTCTTTAATGTAAAATCTGTTTCAAAATATCCCAAAGTAGTTCGAGATTTTTCATTTTTAGTTGAGAATGATGTACTTTTTTCTAAAATGAAAAATACTATTTTCTCAATAGATCCAAATATTATTGGGGATATTAAATTAGGTGACTCATACAGGCCTGATAAATCAAATGGAAAAAAATCATATTCCTTCTCTGTTACTATTAATCCATCTGAAGGAACACTTAGCGACAAACAAATAAAGAGAATTAGTGATAAGATTGTTGAAAGTGTCTCTAAGGAATTTAATGCAGTTTTAAGAGATCAATAAATTAGATCCCTTTGTTCATTCACCTTGGGATCATTTAAGTAGTCTCCAAATTTCATTAATTTGTCGATATACCCTTTAGTCCCAATTTCAAAAACTCTATTTCCAACTGAATTAGCAAATTCAAAGTCTTGTGTTGTTAGTACAATATTACCTTTAAACTTAATCAAAGAATTATTTAGTGCAGTTATTGTCTCTAAATCAAGATGATTAGTTGGGTCATCAAACAGTAAAAAATTAGACTTTTCCATCATCATTTTAGACAACATACACCTAACTTTTTCACCACCAGATAATACCTTACAAGATTTTAAAGCTTCATCTCCACTAAAAATCATTTTACCTAAAAAACCTCTAATGTAGTCTTCTTTTCTTTCTTCATCATCATTAGTCCATTGTCTTAGCCAATCAATTAGATTCATATCTTTATCAAAATATGAATCATTATCATTTGGTATAAATGATTTAGATATAGTACTACCCCATTTAATTGAATTGTGATTATTGTCATTTAATATAGTGTGATAAAAATTTGAAGTTATTTTTGAATCTTTTGAAAATAGAACCAACTTATCTTCCTTATTTAAAATCAAATTTAGATTTTTAATGTCATCGTTAATAGTTAGATTTTCAATGGTTAAAATTTGATCACCAGAATCCCTTTCTTTTTCAAAAATAATTCCTGGATATCTTCTTGATGACGGTCTAATTTCTTCGATATTTAATTTTTCAATCATTTTCTTTCTTGAAGTGGCTTGTTTAGACTTTGCCACGTTTGCACTAAATCTTGCAATAAAGTCTTCAAGCTCTTTTTTCTTTTCTTCAGCCTTTTTATTTTGTTGGGCTTTTTGCTTTAAAGCAAGTTGACTTGATTGATACCAAAACGAATAATTTCCTGTGTAGTGAGATATTTTACCAAAATCTATATCTGAAATATGGGTACATACGGAGTCTAGAAAATGTCTGTCGTGTGATACAACAATCACTGTATTTTCGTAATTAATAAGAAAATTTTGAAGCCAATTAATGGTTTCAAAGTCAAGATTATTTGTAGGTTCATCCATGATTAGGATATCAGGATTTCCAAATAAAGCTTGAGCTAGAAGAACTCTAACTTTTATTTTAGGCTCAATTTCAGACATTTTTGTGTAGTGTAAATCTTCTGAAACACCAAGTTGTGATAAAAGTGAGGCAGCATCACTTTCAGCATTCCACCCATCCATTTCTTCAAATTTATTTTGTAATTCACCCACTCTGACACCATCATCATCATTAAAATCAGATTTTGAATATAAATCATCCATTTCTTTTTTAATCTCAAACAAAGCTCTGTTACCCATTATAGTGGTTTTTAATGTTTCATGTTCATCGAATTCATTTTGATTTTGTTCTAGCACAGAGAGCCTTCTATTAGGCTCAATAAAAACATTTCCACTGTTTGGGTTAATTTTTCCAGAAAGTATTTTTAAAAAAGTAGATTTTCCTGATCCATTAGCTCCTATTATTCCATAGCAATTACCTTTTTTAAAAGTTACATTGACCTCATCAAAAAGTACTCTTTTTCCAAACTGAACAGATAAGTTGGTTGTGCTAATCATAATTTTTGCCAAAAATAATAATTTGGTTGCATGCGATTTACATTTTGTATAAATAATTTTTAATTTAATTGTATGTTTTTTAGATTTTTTTTTCTTATTGTTATTTTAACATCATGTACAAATAATGAAAACACTTTCTTTGGAGGAAAAATCTTAAACCCATCTTCTGATAAAATTTCTTTATATAAAAATGATATTTTAATTGATGAAAGTATAATAGATTCTAGTGGAAATTTTCAAATTTTTATTGATTCAATAAATTCTGGATTATTTAATTTTTATCATGACCCTGAGTTTCAATACATAATCTTAGAAAAAAATGATAGCCTAAAAATCAGATTAAATACTTTGGATTTTGATGAATCTTTAGTTTATACAGGCTCTGGATCTGGTAAAAATAATTTTTTAATGGATGTTTTTTTAAGAAGCGAGCAGGATGAGGATTTTATTAATTCAAATTTGAATTTAAAATTCGATGAATTTAAAAGATTAGTAGATTCTTTATATACTGATCAATTTAATTCATTCAATACATATTTATTAGAGAATGAAATATCAATACTGAGTCAAGATATCATATCTTCTGCAATATTATACCCATATCTTTCAAAAATTCATTCATTCATTATACGAAATAATATTTCACCTGAAGAACAGTTTATTTTATTTAAACCATATAATTCAAATATTGATTTTAACTTGAAATTTCTTGGATATTTCAAACCATATATTGATTTTATATATCTAGATATTTACAACAGAGTTAAAAATGAAATAAAGTTTAATTCTTTTGTAGAGTTTAATCAAAAAAGATTGATAAAAACGGATGAAATTATAACCTCATATCTAGTAAAGGAAAGAGTTCTTAGATTCCATGCTGTAGGTTTTTTACTTCAAAAACAACATGATTCTATCAATAGAGCTTTTTTAAAAACTTTCACTCAAGTTTCTAAAAATGAATCAATAAATAAAGAGATATTTAATCTTTACGAAAGTTTGAAAGAATAAGTTATTTATTCCCTTTTTTATAATCATTAAGAAATTTTTCTAAACCAATATCCGTCAAAGGGTGGTTCAATAGGCTTTTAATTGATTTAAGGGGTGTAGTAACCACATCAGCACCAATTTTCGCACAATCAATAATGTGCATTGGTCCTCTTATCGAAGCTGCTAATATTTCTGTTTCAAAATTGTAGTTATCAAAAATCATTCTTATTTCTGAAATTAATTCTATACCATTAGAGGAAATATCATCAATTCTTCCAATAAAAGGTGAAATATAAGTAGCTCCTGCTTTAGCAGCTAACAATGCTTGACCTGCGGAGAAAATGAGAGTACAATTTGTTTTGATTCCATTTTCAGAAAAGTACTTAATTGCTTTTATCCCCTCAGAAATCATTGGAACTTTTACTACAATTTGTTCATGTAAAGCTACCAACTCTTTTCCTTCTTTAACTATACCATCAAAATCAGTTGAAATAACTTCTGCAGAAACATCTCCAGTTACAATTTCACAAATCTTTTTATAATGATTAATTATGTTTTTACTTCCAGTAATACCCTCCTTTGCCATTAGTGACGGATTCGTTGTAACTCCATCAAGAATTCCAAGAGATTGAGCTTCCTCTATTTCTTTTAGATTAGCAGTATCGACAAAAAATTTCATTTATAGTTTGTTGTATTTAATTAATATTTTTTCAAAAATAAGGTCAGGTAATAATCTTTTTAAAATTATAGAAAACTTTTGGAATCTTGTACCTATGACATAATGTATTTTTGGTTTTTTCTTGTTAATAATTTTATAAACCAATTTAGCAATCATTTTTGGATCACTTCCAGCTTTTTCAACATGATCATTCATTTTTTTCCATAATCTATAGTATTTGTTGAAGTATAAAGAATTTTTATCATTAAATGAATCTATCCTTCTTTTAACTATATCAGTCTTAAAATCACCAGGAGCAATATTTACAATATTTATATTAAAATCTTTAACTTCCATTCGCAAAGATTCTGTTATAATTTCTAATGCACTTTTTGATGCACAATAAATTCCTCTAAAGGGTAGTCCGATGTATGCAGCTATTGATGTTATGTTTATTATTAATCCTCCCCCATTCTTTCTCATAATTGGTAAAACCTTTTTTATCATTTCAAGGGGGCCAAAAAAATTTGTTTTAAATAAACTCTCTACATCTGATAAGTTTGATTCTTCAATTGGTCCTGTGAATCCAATACCAGCATTATTAATTAATATGTCTATTTTACCTTCTTTTTGAAATACATAATTTAGACATTCAGTAATATCATTTTTGAGATTAATGTTTGACTTAATCAAATTAATAGTACTGTTTTTATATTTAGATGGATTTCTTGATGTTCCGTAAACTTTATAATTTTTCTGGATTAAATACTCACCTATTGTCTTACCGATTCCAGAGGATGCTCCTGTAATTAAAACAATTTTTGTCATAAAAAAAGGGCAAGTAACTTATATCACACCGCTACGACCATATACCCTTGCTGCGTTCCCACCCTGGGGGATTCAATGGGAGCTGGTTGCATAAGCCCTGCCCAATACAAATATAGTTATGTTTTAATAAATGTTTATTATTATTTAATTTTATCAAATCAAATTATGAGACTGATAATTTTACTTTCAATTCTTTTTTTTTCATGTGGTCAAAATCCAATAGATTACAAGATTATTATTGATTCTAATGATCAAATTCTAACTAAAAATTCTAATATTAAACTTTCATTAAGTGAAGTTATCAATGAAAGTGAATCCTCAGTAAGTTTTTTTTTAAATGATAAACCTATCGAGTCCAACATAAATTTGAAGAGCGCTAAACTAGGAACAAATGAGATAGTGGCTGAAATTATTAATTCAAAATCTAATTTCACAGTATCAAAAAAAATAGATGTTTACACCTCCACTAACCCTAGTCTCTATTCATACAAAATTATCAATGAGTATTTTCATGATATTTCATCCTATACACAAGGTCTAGAATTTCATAATGGTTTTTTATATGAATCCACAGGTCTAAATGGTTTTTCCTCTCTAAAAAAACTTGATGTCTTCAATAATAAAGTTTTAGAAAAAAGATTTTTAGATAATCAGTATTTTGGGGAGGGACTGACTATAATTAATAATAAAATTTTACAACTAACATGGAAAAATAAAATTGGTTTTATATATGATTTGAATTCTCTAGAAATGTTAGGTTCTTTTGATTATGAAGATAGTATTGAGGGATGGGGTTTAGCAAATGATGGTAAAAATATATTTAAATCTGATGGAAGTGAAAGAATATGGATTTTAGACTCAGAAACATATGAGGAAATTGATTTTATTGAAGTTGTAACTAACAATAAAAAAATTAAAGACATAAATGAATTAGAGATTGTTGATAACAAAATTTATGCAAATAGTTACCAACTTAATAATGATATAGGTTTAATTATTGATAAGAATACAGGTGCTGTAAATGGTGTTATTAATTTTAAAGGATTGAGAGACAGGGTAAAACAACATCCTGAACTCGATGTTTTAAATGGGATAGCTTACAACAAGGATAGAAAAACCTTTTTTGTTACCGGAAAAAAGTGGGATAAAATATTTGAGATTGAAATCTTTAAGCAATAAAAAGAGGTCTACTTGACATAAATTCATTAACCTCATTTTTTATTTTTTTTATCATTTTGGTATCGTTATAATTAATTATAACACTATCAATTAATTCAACAATTTTTTCCATGTCTTTCTCCTTTAATCCCCGGGTTGTGATTGCTGGTGTTCCAAACCTAATACCTGATGTTACAAAAGGAGATTTATCATCAAATGGAACCATATTTTTATTTGCAGTAATATCAGCTAAAACCAATGCTTTTTCAGCATCTTTTCCAGTAATATTTTTATTTCTCAAATCAATTAGCATCATATGATTGTCTGTTCCATTCGAAATAATATTATACCCTCTTTTGACCAGCTCTTTTGACATTGAATCTGCATTCATTTTAACTTGAGTAATGTAGTTTAAAAATGAATCCTGTAAAGCTTCACCGAATGCAATACCTTTTGCACCGATAATGTGTTCGAGTGGTCCACCCTGATTTCCAGGAAATACAGCTAGATCAACAAGATTTGACATCATCTTTAATTTTCCACTTTTAAACTTAATACCAAATGGGTTTTCAAAATCTTTTCCTATTAAAATTAGACCTCCTCTTGGTCCTCTCAGAGTTTTATGAGTGGTTGTTGTTACTACATGACAATGTGGAATAGGACTATTTAATAAACCTTTAGCAATTAAACCTGATGGATGTGAAATATCAGCTAATAAAAAGGCACCAACTGAGTCAGCAATTTCTCTAAATTTTTTAAAATCCATATCTCTAGAGTACGCTGATGCTCCTGCTATGATCATATTTGGCTTCTCTTTTTTTGCAATATCATTTATTTTATCATAGTTAAGTAATCCAGTTTCTTTCTCTACTCCATAAAATGATGTTTTATAAAAAGTACCTGAAAAATTTACACTTGACCCATGAGTTAAATGTCCACCATGTGCGAGATCAAAACCTAATAATTTATCACCTGGTTGCAAAAAAGCATGAAAAACGGCTGCATTGGCTTGGCTTCCTGAGTGGGGCTGAACATTAGCATACTCAGCTCCAAACAATACTTTTGCTTTTTCAATCGCAATGTTTTCAATCTCATCAACAACTTCACATCCTCCATAATACCTTTTTCCAGGATAGCCTTCTGCATACTTATTTGTTAATACTGAGCCGCAGGCGCTCATAACGTCAGGACTTGTAAAATTTTCAGAAGCAATCAATTCAATTCCAGAAAGCTGTCTTTGCTCCTCTTTTTTTATTAAATCAAAAATTTTTTTGGTGTTACTCATCAGGTAGTAATATTTTATATAAAGATACTTATTAACTTTGCTTGGTGCAAGAGAATATTAACATACAAAACAAAAAAGCTAGTTTTAAGTACCATGTTCAAAAAAAATATGTTGCTGGCATGGTTTTAACAGGTTTACAAATTAAATCAATTCGATTAAAAAAAGTGAATATTGATTATGCTTATTGTTCATTTGATTTAAATGAATTGTTTTTATATAATATAAATTTTGAGAATGCTACTTCTAATAACAAGAATAATACGGTAAAGTTATTATTAAACAAAAGAGAATTAAATAAAATCAAAAAAGAATCAATGGCTCCAGGTTTGACAATTATTCCTCTTAAAATTTTTCTTTCACAAAACGGATTTGCTAAAATTCAAATTGGTATTTCAAAGGGAAAGAAGAATTATGATAAGCGTCAGTCAATAAAGCAAAGAGAGGCTAAAGTTAAAATTGGCAGAATAATGAAAAAAAGTTAAATTTTATCTTTTAACATTGGAACAAAGTTAAATTTTCCAAGATTCTTTTTACTATAATCGTTATTACCCAATTTTTTTACTAAACACATTTCTTGATCGTCCAATCCAACAGGGATAATCATTTTTCCATTAATACTTAATTGATTTAGAAGCTCAGTTGGAATATTAGGACAACCTGCAGTAACTAAGATTTTATCAAATGGTGCATTTTCACTTAATCCTAAATAACCATCAGACCATTTTATTTTCTCTGGATGCATTTTTAATTTAGATAAAGTTGTTTTTGCCATTCTATGAAGATCAAAGATTCTTTCTAATGTGTAAACTCTTGATTTCATATAAATTAAAATTGAAGTTTGATATCCAGAGCCAGTTCCTATTTCTAAAACTTTATCACCAGGATTGATATCTAATGACTGCGTTTGAAATGCAACTGTATATGGTTGTGAAATTGTTTGATTATTTGATATTGGAAAAGCTTTGTCATCATATGCATAATCGTGAAAATCCTTGTCCATAAAAAAATGTCTTGGAATATTTAGAATCGCTTCAAGAACTCTCTTGTCTCTAATTCCTTTAGAAACAAGTTTTTCAACTAATCTTTTTCTCTTTCCTTTTTGTTTTATAGAATCGTACAATATTTATGTTACTTTAAAAGGAAATTAAATATATGTAAATTTGAAAATATGATTAAAGTTGGAATTGTTGGTGTTGGTCATTTGGGTGAAATTCATTTAAAATTAATATTATCTTCAATTAATTTTGATTTAATAGGATTTTATGAAACAAATCAGGAAAAATCAGATTTAATTTCAAATAAATATCAAGTCAAATCTTTTAAAAGTCTTGAAGATTTATCGGAAAATGTTCAAGCTGTAATTATTTCCACTCCAACAATACATCATCATGAGATAGCTACTTTTTTTCTTAAGAATAATATTCATGTGTTTATAGAGAAACCAATAACTACAAATGTAAAAGAAGCTAATGAGTTAGTACAACTAGCTAAAGATAATAATCTTGTTGGTCAAGTTGGACATGTCGAAAGATTTAATGGGGCTTTTACCGAGGTTGAAAATCTTTTAAACCCAATGTTTATTGAAGCACATAGATTGTCAAATTATCCAGCTCGAGGAACTGATGTTTCTGTTATTCTTGATTTAATGATTCACGATATCGATATTATACTATCTATTGTAAAATCAAAGGTATCAAATGTTTCTGCGAATGGAACAAAAATTATAAGTTCAAGTCCTGACATAGCAAACGCAAGAATTGAGTTTGAAAATGGCTGTGTTGCAAATCTAACAGCAAGTAGAATTTCATTAAAGAAAATGAGAAAGATGAGGATATTTCAAACTGACTCATATGTTTCAATTGATTTTGATAAAAGTAAATCCGAAATTGTTAGTATTGTTGATTATGATAATAATGATAAGTATGCAATGACAATACATAATTCTGATGGTGATGAAAAAGAGATAAAAATTAAATCATTGGAAAATCTATCAAAAAACTCGATCATTGAGGAACATAATGATTTCGCATACGCAATTAATAATAAATTAAAGCCAAAAGTAACCTTTGAGACTGGAAAGATGGCTTTAGAGCTAGCTTTTATAATACTTAGAAAAATTGATTCAGAATAGATTAGAAAAAATAAAGAATACACTAAACGAAGATATTATACTTGTTGCTGTGTCCAAAACAAAGCCAATTGAGCAAATTAAAAGTTTATATGATATCGGCCATGTTGATTTTGGAGAAAATAAAGTACAGGAATTAGTAAATAAGCATGGTGTTTTACCTAAGGAAATTAATTGGCACATGATTGGTCATCTGCAAAGAAATAAAGTGAAGCAAATTATACCTTTCATTCATCTTATACATTCAGTTGATTCTCTTAGATTGCTAAATAAAATTAATTATGAAGCTAAAAAAATAAATAGAAAAGTAAATATTTTAATTCAGATTAAGATATCAAATGATAACTCTAAGTATGGTTTTAGTTTTGATGAAATTGAGCATTTAATAAAAAATAGAATTTTAGATGAATATGAGTTTACAGAAGTTAAAGGTTTAATGGGTATGGCAACATTTACAAATGATGAAAATGTCATTGATGATGAATTTAAAAAACTAAAAAAATTCTATCTAAAATATAGAAAGCAAACAAATTTTTCGATATTATCAATGGGTATGAGTGGTGATTATATGATTGCTTTAAAAAACAAGTCTAATATGTTGAGATTAGGAAGTGTAATTTTTGGTAAAAGAAATTAAAATGTATGCTATAATTGATACAGAAACAAGTGGGGGTAAATATAATGAGGAGAAAATTATTGAAATTGCAATAATTATCTATGATGGTAAAAATATTATTGACACATTTACCACACTTATAAAGCCAAATGTTAAAGTTGATTATTTTGTTCAAAAATTAACTGGAATTAAAAACAGTGATTTAGTTGATAAAAAAACTTTTAAAGATTATGCTGAACTAATTTCAAATATGATAAGCAATAAAATTATTGTTGGACATAATGTTGAATATGACTATAGAATTTTAAAAAATGAACTTGAATCATGTAATATTAAATTCTCCTCTGAAACTATTTGTACAATAAAAATGTCCAAAGAGAAATATAATGATCTTAAGTATTATAATTTAAATTACTTGTGTAATTACTTTAATATCAAGCTGAAGAATCACCACAGGGCTTATGATGACGCCTTTGCTACATTTGAGCTTTTCAAAATTCTTAATAAGTGAATAAATTAATCAGTATTTCAGGCCCAACAGCTGTCGGAAAGACTAAGCTCTCAATTGATTTAGCTAAAAAAATTAATTGTGAAATTATATCATTTGATTCCAGACAATTCTATAGAGAGATGTCAATAGGAACAGCTGTTCCAAAAAAAAACGAGCTTATTCAAGTTAAGCATCATTTTGTTCAACACAAGTCTATCCATGATTCTTATAATATTAATCAATTTTCTATTGATGCAAAAAAGCTCATAAATGAACTTTTTAAGAAAAACAAGTATATAATTTTAGTTGGAGGTTCATTTCTATATTTAAAATCTATTATTTATGGAATTAATAATGTTCCAGAAATTCCAAACGAAGTAAGACATGCCCTAAATACTGAATTTGATAACAAAGGCATTGATTATCTCAGAAAATTATTAAAAGAATTGGACCCAAAATATTATGATATTGTAGATCTAAATAATCATAGAAGATTAATTAGAGCAATCGAGGTTTGTAAACACACAAACAAACCTTTTTCATCCTATTTAAATGGATTTGATGAAAAGAAATACAATCATACTTCAATTTGTTTGACTTTGGAAAGAAATGAATTATATAGCAAGATCAATAAACGTGTTAATAATATGGTAAATATGGGCTTAATCGAAGAGGCTAAAGACCTATACAAGTACAAAAATTTAAATCCTCTAAACACAATCGGATACAAAGAATTATTTAACCATTTTGATGGTTTATTTAAAATTGATCAAGCAATAGAAGAAATCAAAAAGAATTCAAGGAGATTTGCAAAAAAACAGTTTACGTGGTTAAATAATAATGATGAACATATATGGCTTGATTCTGGTATTGGTGTTAGTGAGAATATAAAAAAACTAGAAAAGATAGTCTTTTAGGTTTTCTTTAATCCTATTTAATACGTTATTACTTTTTGGTTTGATAAATTTTTCGCCTAAAAGTTTTTCATACAACTCAATATACCTACTTGAAACCATTTCAACGACATCATCACTAATTTCAGGAATAGTTTGACCCTCTAGTCCTCTAAAATTATTTTTCATAAGCCATTCTCTAAAGAACTCTTTTGAAAGTTGTTTTTGCTTTTGATTTTTATTAAATAATTCATCATATGTATTTAAATAAAAATATCTAGAGGAATCTGGTGTGTGAATTTCATCAATTAGAGTTATATCACCATTTGAATCATATCCAAATTCATATTTGGTATCAACTAATATCAACCCATTATCATTTGCAATTTTAGATCCTCTTTTGTAAAGATCTAAGGAAATTTGATGAATTTTTTCATAATCACTTTTACTTACAATATTCTGTTTAATTATGTCAACAGGATCAATGTCTTGATCGTGTAAACCTTTATCAGCTTTAGTGGTTGGGGTAATTATGGGATTTTCAAATTTTTCATTTTCCTTCAAGTCATTTGGAATTTTATTACCACATAAATTTCTTTTCCCTGCTTTATATTCTCTGTAGGCATGACCTGAAAGATAACCTCTGACTACCATTTCAACCTTAAGAGGGTCACATTTTTTTCCTATAGAAACATTTGGATCTGGATTTTCAATTAACCAATTTTGAACTATATCTTTAGTTCTTTTTAACATTTCAACAGCAATTTGATTGAGAACTTGTCCTTTAAAAGTAATTCCGCGTGGCATAACAACATCAAATGCAGAAATTCTATCACTAGCTATCATGATCATAATATCATTTTTTAAAGTGTAAACTTCACGTACTTTTCCTTCATATTTGGATAATTGATTTTTAAAAAGAAAATCTGATTTATTTAATACAATACTCATTATTTTGATTTTACTAAGTTATATGCATCAATTATGTTTCTAACTAATTTATGCCTAATCACATCACTCCCATCCAAATATATTATTTCTATACCTTCTATTGATTGCAGAATTAAATTTGCCTCTTTTAAACCTGATTTTGCAGTCTTTGGAAGATCTATCTGACCAGTATCCCCAGTTATCATAAACTTCGCTTTTTTCCCCATTCTAGTGAGGAACATTTTCATTTGATTTTGAGTAGTGTTTTGTGCTTCATCTAGTATTACAAAAGCATTATCTAATGTTCTCCCTCTCATGTAAGCTAGGGGTGCAATCTCAATAATTTCTCTTTTTATATAATCATCAAGTTTTTGTACTGGTATCATATCCTTGAGTGCATCGTAAAGTGGCTGCATGTAGGGATCTAATTTATCTTTTAAATCTCCAGGTAAAAATCCAAGATTTTCTCCAGCTTCAACCGCTGGTCGTGTTAGAATTATTCTTTTAACATCTTTATTTTTTAAAGCTTTTACTGCGACCGCAACACCAGTATACGTTTTTCCTGTTCCAGCTGGTCCAATTGCAAATACCATATCATTTTTTTCAAAAGCTTCTAGAATTTTTATTTGATTAAGAGTGTGAGCTTTAATTTTCTTTTTATTTGTTCCATAAAGTATAACCCTACCATTTTCTGGTTTTAGTAGTTTATCACCGTTTCCCTTAATAATTTCATTAACAGAGGACTCGCTTAATTCATCATTATTTTTAAGAAAATATATGATTGAATCTAAGATGACACAAATATTTAAAATTTTAGAGCTTTCCCCCTCAATCAATATCTTATCAGCTTTAGCTCTAATTTTGGTGTCTGTGAATGCCTTCTTTAGAATTTTTAATACATCAACTTCAGCATCAAAGAAATCAGAAGGATGTAGTTCCTTGATGTAATATTCAAATTTTTCCAAATAAAAATGATAATTTATTTAAGTAAATTTATAAATTAAAATGTTACCCTAAGCTTAAAAAATGTCAATAATTACTTTAACAACTGATTTTGGAATTAAAGACTTCCATGTTTCAAAAATTAAAGGATTATTAAACGTTGAATTAGAAAATCCTAAGATCATTGATATATCTCATGAGATATCTCCTTTTAATTTGATTGAGGCTGCATATGTAATTAAAAACGCTTATTCAAATTTTCCAAGAGGATCAATTCACATTGTTGATATTGATTCTGAACAAACACCCGATCAATCTCATATTGTCATAGAAATGGATGAACACTTTTTTATTTGTGCTGATAATGGAATAATTTCATTAATATCATCAACAATTAAACCATCAAAAATTTTTAAAATTAACATAGGCTTACATTCTGCTAATACCATTAATAATTTTGTTAAAGTTGCAGCACATTTACAACGTGGCGGACAATTAAATGTAATTGGAACCGAAATATTTGAAATTAAAGAGCTAACAGAGCTTAAGCCAATCATAAAATCTAATAATGAATTAATATGTAATGTTATTTACATTGATAACTATGGCAATGTAATAACAAATATTACAAAAGATTTTTTTGAAAAATTTCAGGCAAATAGAAGTTTTGTTATAAATGCTAGAAACATAAAATTCAAACAAATATTCTCCTCCTACTCTGAGTCAATTAATTTTAACAAAGAAAAAAAGTACCGTGAGGAAGATGGAAAAAAAATAGCTCTTTTTAATTCATCAGATTTCTTAGAATTATCAATTTACAAGAGTAATCCAAAAACTAGCGGAGGAGCAAGTTCACTTTTTGGTCTGGGTTATGGTGATGTTATTTCTATCTTATTTAATGATTAAAATGTTAATAAATAAATTTTATATTTTTCTTCATTTACGATATCTTTAAATAATATGAAATTTATTATCTCATCCTCAGAACTATTAAGAAATTTACAGATTTTAGGATCTATATTAAATACCAACAATACTTTGCCAATATTAGACAACTTTTTGTTTGATATTAAAGAAAGTGACCTCACAATTACTTCATCTGATCTTGAGACTTCATTGTCATCTAAGATATTGATTGAATCATCAATTAATGTCAAAATTGCTGTACCTGCAAAGTTGCTAATTGATATTTTAAAATCATTACCAGATCAACCTTTAACATTTTCAATGAATGATAATATATTGGAAATTAATTCTAATAATGGAAAATATGCTTTATCATATATGGATGGTGATGAATTTCCAAAATCTCTGATAATTGAAGACGCTAAAGAAATTTCATTTAGTTCTAAAGTATTATTGAATGTTATAAATTCCACAATTTTTGCCTCTGGAAATGATGATTTAAGACCAGTAATGTCTGGTGTTTTTTTTCAAGTATCAAACGATAAATCATGTTTTGTAGCAACTGATGCCCATAAACTTGTAAAATATGTAAGAAATGATATCAACTCTGATAATGCAATAGAGTTTATAGTTCCTAATAAACCTCTAAATATCCTCAAATCAATATTGCCAGATAAAAAAGAAGACGTTAGAGTTTTATATAATAATACTAATGCAATTTTTAGTTTTTCAACCTTTACAATGATCTGTAGATTAATCGATGGTAAATTTCCTAACTATGAGGCTGTAATTCCAAAAGAAAATCCAAATGTTTTAGAAATTGATAGGTTACAGTTGCTTAACTCAACTAAAAGAGCAAGTATTTTTTCTAGTAAGACAACCAATCAAGTAAAATTTGAAATCAAAGGCAATCTCCTTAAAATATCAGCTGAGGATTTAGATTTTAATAATAAGGCTGAGGAAACGTTAGAATGCAATTATAATGGTGATGATATTGCTATTGGTTTTAATTCTAGATTTATAGTTGAAATGCTTAATAACCTGTCCTCAGAAATAGTTCAAATTGAATTATCTTCACCTAATAGAGCCGGACTAATATCTCCTCTTCATGAAAAGGATAGTAATGAAGAGATTACAATGCTAGTTATGCCAATTATGCTAAACTAATTAGAGATAATAATCTGTCCTTATAAAATTCGATTTTTTATTATCAATTAGTTTTCTTAAAATATTTTTATTTGTTGGATTATCTTTTGAAGCAACAAATGTTCTTATTGAAAATGATCTTAAAGCATCATGTACACTCAGGGTTGCAACAGCAGAATCTTTTCTTCCAGTGAAAGGATATATATCTGGACCACGTTGACATGAGCTATTGAGATTAACTCTACATACTAAATTTACAAGAGAGTCTATTATAGGACCTAGCTTTTCTTCTGAATTGCCAAACAAACTTACTTGTTGTCCATAATTAGATTTTGCCATATAATTTATTGGTGTTTTAATGTCTTTAAATGAAATTACAGGGATAACAGGTCCAAACTGTTCATCTTTATAAACATTCATTTTATCATTCACTGGATATAAAACAGCAGGAAATACAAAATTCTTAAATTTCTTTCCTCCATTTTTATTAATTATTTTGGCACCTTTTTGTGTTGCATCATCAATTAAATCACTAATATATTTTGGCTTATTAGGTTCAGGAAGAGGAGTTAATAGTGTATTATCCCAAGGTAAACCTAATTTTAATGAATCAACTTTTTCACAAAACTTCTTTAAAAACTTATCTTTTATGTTTTCATGAACATAAATGATTTTAATGGCTGTGCATCTTTGCCCATTATAAGAAAGAGATCCTGAAATACATTCCTCAACAGAAAGCTCAAGATCAGCATCGTCTAATATAATAGCAGGATTTTTTGCTTCTAATCCTAATACTAGTCTTAATCTATTTTTTTGTGGATGAAGATCTTGTAATGAAATTGCTGATGAGCTATGTCCTATTAGAGCTAAAACATTTATTTTTCCTGACTTCATAATTGGTGATGCAATTTCTCTTCCCCTTCCGAAAATGATATTAACCACACCTGGTGGAAATGATTTTTGAAAGGCTTCTAATAAAGGAGCAATTAATAATACTCCGTGTTTAGCAGGTTTAAAAATAGCTGTATTTCCCATTATTATTGCAGGAATAAGTAATGCAAAAGTTTCGTTTAATGGATAATTATATGGTCCAAGACATAATACAACCCCGAGAGGGCCTCTTCTAATCAGAGCTCTAACACCTGAATTATTTTGAAAGTTAGCACCGTCTCTGTCTATTTTTTTATACTCTTTGATAGTTTCAAGTATATATTCAACTGTTCTATCAAATTCCTTTTCAGAATCTTTAAGGTTTTTCCCAATTTCCCACATCAATAATTTTACAACCTTATCTCTCTGTAAAATCATTAAATCAACAAATTTTTGCATACAATTAATTCTCTCATATACTTTCATTGTTGGCCACTCCCCTGTTCCATTAGCATATGCTTTATCAGCAGCGTTAAGAGCTAATAATGCATGTTTTTCGTCCATCTTTGGAGAATCACCTAAGATTGTATATTTATCATTTTCAGAGTTAGAAAAAAGTGTACTGATTACCTCAGTAAATTCTCCATTCCAATTACCAATTTTTCCATCAATTAAGAATGTATTGTGATGAATAGGTAGTTTAAGTTGAAATTTTTCAGGAATATTTGTTTTCATTTTATTTCAATTTTTTCATATTACTCATGTTTTTCCTTAATGTTAAGCCAATTTTTTCAATATCATGAGAAAATGTTTTGTTGTCATTTTTTGCTAAATAATTTTCATCAATTTCTATACCACTAGGATTTGATCCAATATGGTTTTTATTAATTTTAGTCATAAAATCTGATAATAAAGGTAAACATGATTGATTAAATAAGTAACAACCATATTCAGCAGTATCAGAGATGATTCTATTCATTTCATATAATTTTTTCCTTGCAACAAGATTTGCAATCAATGGGAGTTCATGTAAAGATTCATAATACGCAGATTCATCTATTATTCCGTTATTAACCATTGTCTCAAAGGCAAGCTCTACACCTGATTTAACAAATGAAATCATAAGTATCCCCTTGTTGAAATAATCTTGATTTTCAATAATTTCATCACTTGCAGATGTTTTTTCAAAATTTGTTAATCCAGTTTCTTCTCTCCACTTAAGAAGATTTTCATCATTATTTTTCCAATCAATCATCATTTCTTGGGAAAAGCTTCCAGTCAGAATATTTTTCATATGAGTTTCAAATAATGGTGTCATTATAGCTTTCAATTCGTCTGACAATTTATAAACTAAATATCTAGATTCATTATCTAGTCTTTTAATAACTCCTGATATTCCATTATGCTTAAGTTCTTCAGTAATAGTTTCCCATCCATATTGAATTAATTTTGCAGCAAAACCTTTATTGTAACCTAAGTCAATCATTTTATTAAAGCATAAAATTGATCCAGATTGTAAAACACCACACAATATTGTTTGTTCTCCCATCAAATCTGATTTAACTTCTGCTACAAAAGATGATTCTAATACACCAGCTTTATGACCTCCAGTTGCCACAGCATATGCTTTTGCATAATCAAGACCTTCACCGTGGGGATCATTCTCTGGATGAACAGCTATTAGGGTTGGAACACCAAAACCTCTTAAATATTCCTCTCTTACCTCGGTTCCTGGGCATTTTGGAGCAACCATAATGACTGTAATATCTTTCCTTATCTTAATTCCTTCTTCAACAATATTAAATCCATGTGAATAAGAAAGTACAGAATTTTCTTTCATCAATGGCATTGCTTGATTGACAACTTGGCTATGATTTTTATCTGGTGTTAGGTTAATTACAATATCTGCTTCTGGTATTAATTCATTAAATGTTCCAACATTAAAATTATTAGATGAAGCATTTTTAAAAGACTCTTTCTTGTTGTCAATTGAAGATTGTCTTAAAACGTACGAAATATTCAAACCAGAATCTCTCATATTTAAACCCTGATTTAGACCTTGGGCACCACAGCCTATAATCACAATTTTTTTATCAATTAAAATATTTATCCCATCTGAAAATTCATCAGATTTCATGAACCTGCATTTACCTAATTGATTTAGTTTATCTTTTTCAGATAATGAATTAAAATAATTACTCATTTTCGTTATTTTTTAGATGTTTTGAAATTTCCATTGAACTTTTTGAAACTGAAATTCTTCCTGACCTAACAAATTGTAGTAACCCATATTTTTTAAGTTTATGGTATAAATCATCTGTTTCTTCTCTCCATCCGGTTTTTTCAATTACGAAATAGTCTGGCTTTACAGTAACTATATTAGCTCTGCTTTTTTTAATTATATTTTGAATTTGTCTCTCCTCAAAAAGTAATTTAGAATTAACTTTATACAGAGCTGTTTCAAGATAAATTGTTTCTTCATCAGTATGATAAAATGCTGCTATAACTTCAATTTGTTTTTCGATCTGCTTAACTAACTTAATTATTTGTTCACCATCAACTTTAACAACAATTATGAACCTATAGATATTTGGAATTTCAGACTCTGATGATGTTACACTTCTTATATTAATATGTCTTTTAAGAAATATAGCGGATATCCTGTTTAATAATCCTACATTATTTTCAGTATATATTGATATTGTATAATTTCTTTTTTTCATTATTCGAGCCTAATATCTGACACTGATGATCCTGATGGAATCATGGGAAAAACATTTTCTTCTTTTTCAATCATTACCTCTAGTAAATAAGGTCCATCATGATTAATCATTTTTTTAACCTCGTTATCTAATTTATTTCTTTGAGAGACCTTGCTAGATTCAATAAAATATCCTTTGGATATTGCAACAAAATCAGGATTAATCATTTCAGTAGATGCATATCTTTTGTCAAAAAATAATTGTTGCCACTGTCTAACCATGCCTAAAAAATTATTATTTAAAATAACAATTTTTACAGCTGCTTTGGTTTGAAAAATTGTTCCTAACTCTTGAATGGTCATTTGAAAGCCACCATCTCCAATTACAGCAATAACTTCTCTTTTTGGGTCACCGATCTTAGCACCTAACGCTGCTGGTAATGCAAAGCCCATTGTCCCAAGTCCACCCGAAGTTATGTTTGACTTACTTAATTTAAACTTTGTATATCTGCATGCAACCATTTGATGCTGACCTACATCTGTGACTAAAATGGATTCTCCTTCAGTATTATTATTGATTGATTTAATTACTTCAGCCATTGATAGACCACCTTTTTTCTTATTGTATTCATTATCAATTACCTTGTCATATTCAATTTTATAATAATTATGAAATTCATCAATCCATTTGTCATGATTATTTGATTTTATTAAAGGTAAAATTTGTTTAATTGTTTCTTTGACATCACCTAAAACAGCAACATCAACCTTGACATTTTTATTTACTTCAGCAGGATCAATTTCAAAATGAATAATCTTTGCTTGTTTTGCATACGTATTTAAACTTCCTGTAACCCTATCGTCAAATCTCATGCCTATTGCAATTAAAACATCACATTCATTAGTTAATTTATTTGGGCCATAATTTCCATGCATTCCAACCATTCCTACGTTCAATGGATGATCTGTGGGAAGTGCAGACAAACCAAGAATAGTCCAAGCAGCAGGTATTCCAGATTTTTCAAGAAAAGCTTTAAATTCATTTTCAGCATTTCCAAGAATTACTCCTTGTCCCCATACAACAAAAGGCTTCTTAGCATTATTTATAATGTCAGCTGCATTCTTAAGAGATTTATTATCCATAGCTGGAACCGAACAATAACTTCTGATTTTTTTACACTTTTTATATTCAAAAGTTTTTAATATTTCAAACTGAGCATCTTTTGTAATATCTATGAGAACTGGACCAGGTCTTCCAGATTTTGCAATATAAAATGCTTTTGCAAAAATCTCTGATATTTCTGAAGCTTTTGTTATTTGATAATTCCATTTAGTCACTGGTGTTGATATTCCAATGATATCAGTTTCTTGAAATGCATCAGAACCCAATAAAGATGATGCAACTTGTCCAGTAATACATACCATTGGAGTAGAATCAATTTGCGCATCAGCAATTCCTGTTACTAGATTTGTTGCTCCAGGACCAGATGTAGCAATTGCTACACCCACCTTGCCAGACGATCTTGCGTAACCTTGAGCTGCATGTGTTGCCCCTTGTTCATGACGAACCAAAATATGATTAATTTTATTTTCAAATTTGTAAAGTTCGTCATATACGGGCATGATTGCACCTCCAGGATATCCAAAAAGAATATCAACTCCTTCTTCCAATAAACAATGAATTACCGCCTCTGCCCCTGAAATATTCTTCACAACTTAACTATTAATCTGTTACACATCCTTTTGACGCACTTGAAACAAGTTTTGAATACTTATACAAAATACCTGATTTAAATTTTAAATCAGGTTTTTTCCATGATTTTTTTCTTAAATCTAATTTTTCTTTTGAAACATTAACATTAATTTCATTTTTAACAGCATCAATAATTATCTCATCTCCATTTTCAATTAATGAAATTAATCCACCTTCTGCTGCCTCGGGTGAAATATGTCCAACAACAAAACCATGAGTACCTCCTGAAAATCTTCCATCGGTAATTAATGCAACATCATTTCCTAGACCTGCACCCATTATTGCAGATGTTGGCTTTAACATTTCAGGCATCCCAGGACCACCTTTCGGCCCTTCATATCTAATTACAATTACATCACCTTTTGAAATTTGATTATTCTTTATTGCATCATTAGCTTCATTTTCTGAATTAAATACTTTAGCATTTCCATTAAAAATTAAACCTTCTTTTCCTGTTATTTTTGCCACTGAACCTTCAGAAGCTATGTTACCGTATAAAATTCTTATATGTCCTGATGATTTAATAGGATTATTTAATGGCCTAATTATATCTTGATTAAAGTTTAAGGATTTAACGTTTTTTAAATTTTCTTCAATTGTTTTTCCAGTAACTGTCATGCAATCATTGTGAAGCATCTTGTTCTCAAGCATGAATTTCATAACAGATGGAATTCCTCCAATATTATGTAAATCTTCCATGAGATATTTTCCACTTGGTTTTAAGTTAGCTAAGAATGGTGTTTCATCTGAAATTTTTTGAAAATCATCAATATTAAAATCAATATTTGCAGTTTTACATATAGCAAGAATATGTAGAACGGCATTAGTAGATCCACCCAACAAAGTTATTAAACGAACAGCATTTTCAATTGATTTTTTAGTTATTATATCACTGGGCTTAATGTCCTTTTTCATCAGATTAATTATCGATTTAGATATTAATTCTTTTTCATTTAATTTATCTTTACTAATTGCTGGATTAGAGGAATTATAGGGAAGAGCCATTCCCATTGCCTCAATTGCTGACGACATCGTATTTGCTGTATACATTCCTCCACATGCCCCCGGTCCCGGACATGCATTGCTTATAATTTTATCATAATCCTCATTAGATAATTTTCCTGATACTTTCTCTCCCCATGCTTCAAAAGCTGATACAACATCCAATTTTTTTCCTTTATAACAACCTGCCGCAATAGTTCCACCATATACAAGTATTGAAGGTCTATTTAATCTTATCATAGCCATTAATGCACCTGGCATGTTCTTATCACATCCAACAACAGTAATTAATGAATCATATGACATTCCATTAACTACTGATTCTATAGAATCTGCAATTATATCCCTAGAGGGAAGGGAGTATTTCATACCATTCGTACCCATTGAAATTCCATCACTTATTCCGATTGTATTAAATATCAAGGGAACAGCTTCATCTTTGTTAATTTTATTTTTAATTTCTATTGAAAGTTGATTGAGATGCATATTACAAGGATTTCCCTCGTAACCAGTACTTGCTATGCCAATAAACGGCTTATTAAAATCTCCTTTTTTTAGACCAATAGCATGAAGCATTGCTTGGGCTGCTGGTTGTGAACCTTTTTTAGTTATTACTTTGCTGTACTTGTTAAGCTCCATTTCTAAAAAAAAACTCCATATAAATGGAGTGAATTGTAAATATAGTGTTTATCATAATAAAAGCCGAAATTATCTTCTTATATTCGAAATTGATTTAAAATATGACACAAAATGACATATGTTTGAAAGTGCATAAAAATCAAAGAGAATTCTTTGATTCAAAAAAATCATTTGAGTTAAATTATCGCATTAAATCTTTAAAAAAGTTAAAAGCAACGATTATTAAGTTTGAGAAAGATATTGTGGATGCATTAAAACTTGATTTGGGTAAAAGTTATGCTGAATCATACATGTCTGAGATTTCTATTATATACAATGAAATAAACTATGTTTTAAAAAATTTAAAAAAATGGTCTAAAAGGAAAAAGGTTTCATCATCACTACTAAACTTTTTCTCTACAGATTACATTCAGCCAAATCCTTATGGTGTTACATTAAATATTTCACCATGGAATTATCCATTTCAATTATCAATTTCCCCAATTATCGGAGCTATTTCAGCTGGTAATACAGTTGTATTAAAACCTTCAGAACACTCTCCTCACACAACTGCTATTTTAGAAACTGTAATTAATGAAGCATTTTCCAGAGGACATGTTGATGTAATAACGGGTGGTCCAAAAACAGGAAAAAATTTATTAGAATTAAATTGGGATTATATTTTTTTTACAGGAAGCACTGAGATCGGTAAGATTGTAGCATCAGAAGCAGCTAAAACATTAACGCCATTAACTCTTGAGTTAGGTGGTAATAATCCTTGTATTGTTGATAAGGATGTTTCAATAGAAATAGCTTCAAAAAGAATCGCATGGGGAAAATTTTTAAACTGCGGTCAAACATGTATTGCCCCCAATTTTATTGCTGTTCATGAGGATGTAAAGGATAATTTTATACAAAGTTTAACTAAAGAAATTATTACAACTCATGGATTAGATCCAAAAAAAAGTCATTATTATTCAAATATTATCAATCTAAATCATGTTGAAAGATTATCAAAACTTATTAAAGGTTATGATCTAATCCATGGAGGAAAATTTGATAAAAAATTAAATTATTTTGAACCAACAATACTTGAAGTTAAATCTATAAAAGACAAAATTTTAAAAGATGAAATTTTTGGACCAATCCTTCCTCTTATAGCTTATAAAAATGATGAAGAATTAAATAGCATATTGACTGAATATAAAAATCCACTAGCTTTTTACATTTTTAGCAATAGACTTTCTTACGCCAAAAAAATTATTAATACCTATTCATTTGGTGGTGGAGCAATCAATGATATTCTTGGGCAAATTGTCAATAAAAACCTACCTTTTGGGGGGATTGGTAATTCAGGAATAGGTAAATATCATGGTTATGCATCCTTCAAAACTTTCAGTCATTTTAAACCTTATATAATTAAATCAAATATTTTTGATTTGCCATTTAAATACAAGATGAGTCAAAATAGTTTGCTTTTTAGAATTACTAAAAGATTATTAAAGCACATTTCAGTTTGATGAAGAAGGAGTTTGACAAAATAGTTCGAACAAGAAGATCTGTAAGACGTTATAAAAAAACAGATATAAATGATGATGATGTTAAAGATTCAATTCATCATGCATCATTAGCTCCCAATAGCAGTAATTTACAATTGTGGGAGTTTTATCATATAATATCTGAAGAACTAAAGAATAAAATTTCTAAGGCATGCTTTGATCAACCTGCTGCTAGAACAGCTAATCAATTTGTTGTGATTGTTACAAGAAAAGATTTGTGGAATAAAAGAAGAATATTTAATATTAATACAATAAAAAATAAAAGTCTTAATACCAGTGATAAGAGTTTGAAAAATAGGAATTTAGCCCTAAAGTATTATAAATATCTGATACCTACAATATATAAGGAATTTTTTGGTTTACTTGGATATTTTAGATATATAAATGCTATGATTATTGGATTATTTAGACCAATTTATAGACAAGTAACCAGTTCTGATATGCGAGTTGTAGCTCATAAAAGTAGTGCATTGGCAGCTCAAAACTTCATGTTGAGTATGACCTCTAAAGGATATGATACATGCCCAATGGAGGGATTCGATTCATTAAGGGTAAAAAGAATTTTATCACTCCCCTATTCTTCGGAAATTAATATGGTCATAAGTTGTGGAATTAGAGATGATGAAGGAGTTTACGGAAAACAAATTAGAGTGCCTTTTGATGATGTTTACTTTAAGAGATAAATCTTATTTATAGTTTTTGTTAAAGTTGTCTAATCCTTCAGATAGCCAACTTTGATAGGTTTCAGTATCTGTGTACTGAATTGGTTTGTTGAGAATTTCAAGATTAGGAGAAAGCAATACATAATAAGGTTGTGAATTATTTTTGAAATTGATTGTTTGAAAGGCAGACCATTTCTCTCCAACCTTTTTCAAAGTTTTTTCATTTCCATTCTTGTCCTTAAGGATTATAATTTGATCTTGATTCAAATCTGATCTATCATCAACATAAAGTGAAATTAAAATAAATTCATTGTTAATCATTTCATAAACTTTAGGTTCTGACCAGGTATTTTCCTCAACTCGTCTGCAATTTGCACATGCCCAACCTGTAAAATCCAAAAGGATAGGTTTGTTATTTCTCACTGACTCTGATTTCCCGTCTTCAAAATCTTTTATACAATTTAATGAAAGAGGACAGTCATTATCATCTTGATATACTGAATAAAATTCAGGTGGTAATAGCCCACTTAATAAGGAAAGATTTGTGTTTGTTGAAAATAATGAACTACCCATGTATATTCCAACTATAATAAAAAAAGAAGATGATAACATATAAGATAGCTTCTTTGAAGTTCTCAATAAATATAAACCACACAAAATAAACAGCAAAACCCATATTCCAATAAATATTTCTCTTTTTAAAATACCCCACTCAAGAATAAGATCGACATTAGATAAAAACTTAAATGCCAAAGCTAATTCTACAAAACCTAAAATAACTTTGATTGAATTAGTCCAAGAACCTGATTTTGGTAGTTTATTGATTACATTTGGAAAAAAGGCAAGTAGAGTAAATGGAACTGCAAGGGCAACCCCAAATCCCAACATACCATATGTTAAATCAATAGCTCCACCATCTGATGTTAAAGTGCCAACAAGTAAAGTGCCTAATATTGGTCCAGTACAAGAAAATGAAACTAAGCATAATGTTAGTGACATAAAAAAGGTTGAAATTAAGCCTTTATATAAGTTAGATTTTGAATCAACGGTATTAGACCAAGAACTTGGAAGAGTAATATCAAAAAGTCCAAATAAAGAAAGTGTAAAAGCAACAAATATTGCGAAGAAAATAAAATTTAGCACTGGGCTTGTTGATATTTGATTTAAGATTTCAGGATTAATATTCTCAAGAAAATAAAATGGAATACTAAGGGAAACATAAATAAGTATTATAAAAAATCCGTATGAACTGGAATATAGTTTTGCTTTTTCATTTTTAGTTGAAAAAAAGGATACGGTGAGAGGTATCATTGGAAATACACATGGTGTCAATAGAGCTAAAAATCCACCTAATAAACCTAATATTAAAATGTTAATTCTTCTAGAAAAATTATTTGACATTTCATTATCATACTCATTTACTAAAAGCTCTGAATTTTTTAAATCTAAATTCAAAGAGCTTGAAACTGTAGAGTAGTCAAAAGAAGTTGTATTTATTATTTGTTTATTTGAGAGGCTATATTGAAGTTTTACATCTTGGAAAATACACACTCGATCATCACAAACTTGATAATATAAGTTTTGAGTTAAGATATCATCTTTATAGCTTCCTTTAAAAACAACTTCTTGACTATAAATAACTTCATTTATGAAGTATGATTGATCCATTTGGAATATTGGATCGTATTTAGTGATTGGTTTTGGTTCAGAAACAATTGAAAAAGAGTCAAAAATCGATTCATCCTCAAAAACAAATTCAGTAGGCAAAGCTCCACCCTCTTCAAGATTTTGAGAATAAAGTCTCCAATTATCCTGAATCTTAGCAGTGGTATATAATATAAATGAATTATCAGACTTTTTTTCGACAGAGGTTAACCACTTTATTGGCTCTTGTGAGAAACAAAAAAAAGGAACTAAGAAAAATAATAGTTTTAAATTGATATTTTCAAACATTGTCCTTTTGTTTTTAATAACCTTCTATCAACTCTCATACCAATAATCCACAAGACTTGATTTTTGGCATCAGTTAAAAGCCATTTATTTTGTTTTTCAAAAATCGATAATTTTTCATCTTTAAAAAACTTACTTATCTTTTTTTTCCCAATCATTCCATAAGGGTAAAAAATGTCACCTTTTTGAAACTTCCTTATTTTCAGTGGTGTTGAAACTTTATTATCTATACAAATCATATTTTTGGAGGGTTTTTTTGAAAATTTACATTTTTCCAATTTAATCTGAAATGGATACTGATTTATACCTAAAATGAGGTTATATTCATTAAAATTATTATAACTAATTTTTTTTATCAATATTTTATTTCTGTCTGAAAGAATTTCATGTGATTTTGAAGTGATTTTTTTACCAGTTTCTGCAACTAATATTTTTAATATCTCAGAATTTTTAAAAAAACCATACTTCCTAAAGGAAATAAATTCTACAGATTTTAAATTACAATCCTTCCAATTAGATTTTTTTGACTCTATTATTCCATCCTTTCTCTCAATAAAATTCTCACTATTAATGATTTCTAAATATTTATCAGTACTAACTTTTACTTTATTTGATTCATTTATTAGTCTAGTAAAATTTGTTCTATAGCATGGATCAGCTGATTTGATTTTAGGTATAATAATATTTCTTATTTTATTTCTTAAATATTTATTTTCAGAGTTTGATTTATCCTCTCTCCACATTAATTTATTTTTCTTCGCATAATTAACAATATCATCCTTAGTGAACGATAATAGTGGTCTAACTATGGTATTGTTAATCTCTTTAATTCCTGTTAAAGGGTTCAGCTTTTTTCCTCTATAAATATTTATCAGAATTGTTTCGATATTGTCATCTAAATGATGAGCAGTCATAATGTGAGTATAATTGTGTTTTAGACTTAAAAAAGTGAAAAAATCATATCTCATATCTCTTGCTTTTTTTTGAATAGACTTTGAACTTGATAAATTATATGATTTTGAGAAGAATTTTATTTTATTTTTATTACAATATGTTTTTACAAACAATTCATCTTTATCGCTTTCTAAACCTCTGAGCATATAATTAATATGAGCTATTGAAAAATTAATTTCTGATTTAAGTAAAAGATCACATAATACCATACTATCAACTCCACCACTTACAGCTACAATAACATTGTGATTTAAAGGAATGGTTTTTTTAATAGTACTAACAAATTTTGAATGCATATTTCAAAGTTACTATTTAAGTGACTGAATCATTGGTTCAGCCTTAACTAAACATTCTTCATATTCTTTTTCAGCAATAGATTTATGTGTAATTGCACTTCCTATGTTAACCGAAAGTCTTTTATTACTGCTACTATATACTATGGATCTTATGACAACATTAAAGTCAAAGTCCATTTCCGGATTAATGTATCCAACTGAACCACTGTAAAGTCCTCTTTTCGTTGATTCATATTCATCAATTATATTCATCGACTCAATCTTTGGAGCACCTGTCATACTTCCCATAGGAAAAGTTCCTTTTAATATTTCCGATAACTTTAATTTTGAACTTACTTTCGCTTCAATTGTTGAAATTAACTGATGAACTCTTTTAAATGTTTTTAAAGTATTTAAACTCTTAACTTTTACTGAACCTTTTTTTGCAATTCTTGACAAATCATTCCTAACTAAATCAACAATCATATGATTTTCAGATAATTCTTTTGGACTTGATAATAATTCATTAATATTTTTCTTATCCTCCTCAGGACTATCCCCTCTTTTGGCGGTCCCTTTTATAGGTTGACTTATAATATCCTCTCCATTTTTGCTCAAGAATCTTTCAGGTGATGATGAAATTAAAAATAAGTCATTTACCTTTAGGAAGCTGCTCATTGGAGACTTCGTGTAATTATTAAGTTTAACATAAGTATCATAAGGATTAATTTCATCATATTCACTAAATAAGTCAAAACAAAAATTCATTTCGTAGCAGTCACCTCTAAAAATTCTTTCTTTAATTTTGTTTACCTTATTTATATATTCACTTTTAGAGTTTCTTAAGTTTAGATTTACAATATTTGATTTTTCTGTTTTCTCTTTTTCAGATATTTCATTAAACTTTTTCCAATCATTATCTATTAAATCTTTTTCAAATGATAATCCGGTCACATTTTTACCTTTAACAAACCATACAATTTCTGGCTGAAAAAAATGTAAATTAGGCATATTGATAAAGTCTATGTTGTCGTCATTTAAAACTTCAATCTCATTTCTTAGATCGTAAGTCATATATCCAAAAAGCCAATCTTTTTTAAACTCAAAAAAATTATCAAGTTTTGTGAGAGAATTTTCAGATGATTTTATGAAAGACTTAACGCCATATCCACATAATAAATCGTATTTATCAGAATTATTATTTGAATTTAATAGTATAAAATAGTCTTGATCCACTGAAAAATTAATTAATCTTTCAACAAATTTTTCTTTATTTATTATTCTATATGATTTTGAGAATCTTTCCAACATTTAAATTTACTTATAATTCGTTTTATATATGGTATATTTGAAAAAAACGAGTCATGAAATATGCTTATGAAGCTGAAAGTTTGTTAAAAAAACTTATTTCTATAAAATCATTTTCATTTTATGAAGATAAAACAGCTGATTATTTAGAAAAATGGCTTTGTGAAAAGAATATAGATACATTTAGATCTGTAAATAATATATATGCAATCAATAAGCATTATAACAAGAATAAACCATCCATTTTATTGAATTCTCATCATGATACTGTTGAACCAAATTCAGGATATACAATTGATCCTTTTAAACCAATCGTTAAAGATGAAAAGCTTTACGGTTTAGGAAGTAATGATGCAGGTGTTTCACTGTGTTGTTTAATTATGGTTTTTATTCATTTTTATGATAAAGATGATTTAAACTTTAATTTAATTTTGTTAGCATCTGCAGAGGAGGAAAGATCTGGAAAAAATGGAATCAAGAGTGTAATACCAAAACTACCTAAAATTGATTTAGCAATTATTGGAGAGCCTACAAAAATGGATATAGCTATCGCTGAAAAAGGATTAATAGTTTTTGATTTAATCGTAAAGGGAAAATCATCTCATGCTGCACATCATAATGATGAAAACCCTATATATAAAGCCTCAAAAATTGTAGAACAAATTTCTAAAATCAAATTTCCTAAAAAATCAAAAATTCTTGGTGACGTAAAGCTTACTGTAACACAAATAAATGCAGGTGTTCAGCATAATGTTGTACCATCAGAAGTGAATATTGTTTTGGATGCTAGAATTAATGATATGTATTCAAACAATGAAGTTTTTAGTCATTTAAAAAACAAACTTGATTGTGATGTTATCCCTAGAAATTTAGATCTAAATCCATCATCCATTCCTGAAAACCATCATATAATTAAGGCAGCGGATAATTTAGGTTTTAAAAAATATGGATCCCCAACTTTATCTGATCAAGCTAAAATTAATATTAAATCTATAAAACTAGGCCCAGGAGATTCTTTAAGATCTCATACAGCTGATGAGTTTATCTATTTAAGTGAAATTGAGGATGGAGTAAATAAATATATAGCTTTATTAAATGAGTATGACTCAATTATAAGCAGATAAAAAAGGATATTAATAAATTTAGATATGTAAAGGTCTGTTATCTAAAGCTGATAATGCGGCTTCTTTCATTGCTTCAGAATATGTAGGGTGTGGATGACTCATTATAGAGATATCTTCACATGAAGCCCTAAACTCCATTGCAGTGACTCCCTCAACAATTAAGTCCGCTGCTCTTGCTCCTATTATGTGTACGCCAAGAATTTCATCAGATTTCTTATCAGCTATTATTTTAACAAAACCATCTAAATCTGAACTTGCTCTAGATCTACCAAGTGCTCTCATTGGAAATTTACCAACTTTGTAATTTACTTCCTCTTTATTTAGTTGTTGTTCTGTTTTTCCTACAGATGAAACTTCTGGCCATGTATAGATCACATTTGGAATTAAATTATAATCGATGTGTGGTTTTTGACCGTTCAAAATTTCAGCAACAGCAATCCCCTCTTCCTCAGCTTTATGTGCTAACATTGGGCCATTCACAACATCTCCAATTGCATAAATATTTTCTGCTGAAGTTTTAAAATGTTTATCTATAATAATTTTTCCAGATTTTTCAGTTTCTACATTAACATTTTCAAGACCAAGTCCTTCAGTGTATGGTTTCCTCCCAACAGAAACTAAACAATAATCAGAGTCAAAATTTACAATATCTCCATTTTTATTATTTGCTTTAATATTTACTGAATCTCCATTTCTTTCAACTTCATAAACTTCGTGGGAAAGGAAAAAATTAATTTTTTGTTTTTTAAGGACCTTTAATAATTCTTTTGAAATATCTTGATCCATAAAAGGAGTAATTTTTTCTGCATATTCGATGACAGAAACCTCTGATCCTAATCTTTTATAAACTTGTCCAAGCTCTAATCCAATTACGCCTCCTCCAATAATCACTAAATGTTTTGGAACTTCTTTTAGGGACAAAGCTTCTGTTGATGTGATGATTCTTTCTTTATCTAATTTTACAAAAGGAAGTGAGATTGGTTTTGATCCTGTTGCAATAATACATTTATCAAATTTAACTTTTTCGCCTCCCTCAATAGTAACTGTATTATTATCAATAAAGGTAGCCTTTCCATAAAAAACTGATATTTTATTTTTATCCATTAAATAATCAATTCCTTTAACAGTTTGATTTACAACATTGTTTTTTCGTTCAATCATTTTAGAAAAGTTCAGTTTAATCTCTCCATTGATTTCAATTCCATGATTCATGACATTTTTTAATACGTCATCATAGTGATGGGAGGAATCGAGTAAGGATTTGGAAGGAATACATCCAACATTTAAGCATGTACCACCTAAAGAATTATATTTTTCAATAATAGCAGTTTTAAAACCTAATTGAGCTAATCTAATAGCACATACATATCCTCCAGGTCCAGAACCAATTACAACAACATCAAATTTATTTGTTGACATATTACAAAAATACAAATGTTCGAATTATTATTTAATCCTTTATTACTTTATTTTAAGATGAAAATTCACCATTTTTATAAATATATTTGTAAAAAACAATGGGGAAAGATAAAAGCTCAGTCAATCAAAATAAAAATATCAGTCTTTTTGATTCCCTCACGCCTGTTGTTCTTTTAGTACTTCTGCTTTACATTAACGTAAATATTTATGGAGATTCATCTATTGATGGATCAAATCAATTTATTTTACTAATTGGAGCTGCCCTAGCTTACCTAGTTGGATTTAAAAACAATGTATCTGCTGAACTAATTTTTGAAAACGTATCAAAAAACATTAAATCAATTAGCTCACCAATTATTATATTACTTTTAGTAGGCGCACTTTCAGGAACTTGGTTAATTAGTGGCATAATACCCTCAATGATATATTATGGGTTTAATATAATTAATGCATCATTTTTTCTTCCATCATGCGTAATTATAAGTGCCATTGTTGCTTTAGCTACAGGAAGTAGTTGGTCAACCTCAGCCACAATTGGAATTGCATTAATTGGAATTGGAAAAGCTTTGGGTTTTGATATTGGCATCGTTGCTGGTGCAGTAATCTCAGGAGCTTATTTTGGTGATAAAATGTCACCATTGAGTGATACTACAAATCTTGCAGCAGCAGTTTCAGGTTCTGATCTTTTTGAACACATTAAATATATGACGATTACGACTGTACCAACTATATGCGTAGCTCTTATTTTTTTTGTTATTTATAATTTAATCAATCTCCCTGATGAAAATCTCAATAATGTTGATTACATTGAATCAATTAATGATTATTTCTATATATCTCCTATTCTATTTGTAGTTCCATTAATTGTAATTTTTATGATTTATAAAAAAATTAATCCTATTGTTTCTCTTTTTGTTGGAACTATATTAGCAGCTGTCTTTAGTTTAATTTTTCAATCAGAGCTTATATCCAACATAATTATACAGAACTCATCGTCTGATGTTACTAGTTATAACATTGTAATGGACTCAATTATTGCAAAAACAACCATTCAAACAAATAGTGTTTTCCTTGATGAACTTCTAACATCTGGTGGAATGTCAGGAATGTTAAATACTATTTGGCTAGTTATATGCGCAATGATATTTGGTGGTGTAATGGAAGCAATTGGTGCATTAAGATCAATAAGTTTAGCTCTTTTGAGTATCGCAAAATCTACAATAAATTTATTTGCAAGTACCGTATTAAGTTGTATAACTGTTAATATTACAGCATCAGATCAATATTTATCAATTGTAATCCCAGGTAAAATGTTTTCAGATTCATATAATGACAGGAAATTATCTAGTTTAAATTTAAGTAGAACAATTGAAGACAGTGGAACTGTAACATCAGTTTTAATTCCTTGGAATACATGTGGAGCTTATCAAGCAACTGTTTTAAATGTGAGTGTTTATGATTACTTTGTATATGCAATTTTTAACTGGCTAAGTCCTATTACAACCTTGATTGTAGCTTCATTAAACTATAAGATCAAAAGAATTGCAAATTGAAAAATGAAAATAACATAAAATATGTATCAGGTGTTTTTTTAACGCTCCTATCGATAATTATTTTCATTTCTATGTTGTCTTTTTTCTTCTCTTGGAGTTCAGATCAGTCTGAAATTAAAACAATTTTTGACAGCTCAACTGAAATTAAAAATATTGGTAAAAAATTTGGTTTATTGATTTCTTATTACATGATATACAAAGGGTTTGGATTAGGTGCAATTCTTATACCTTCCCTAATGTTTCTAATTGGAATCTCTTTGACATTTAATAGTGCTTTAGATAAAATATTAAGTAGAAGTATTTTTCTTCTGCTATCTATGGTCTGGATATCTTTATTTTCATCATATATATTCAGTAACAATATCTATGGAGGAGTTTTTGGATATGAGATTAAATCAATAATTATTGAATTTATGGGAGATTTAGGTTTTATCTCTATCCTGGTTTTTGGTTTTATTTCTTTTTTGATTATTAAGTTTAAAATTACTCCAGTATCTATACTAAGCCTTGTAAAATCTTCAATTAAAAATTATAATGATTCAAGGAAATCTGAGGAAATTAAGGAGAATTTAGATGAAGAAATTAATCAAAATGAAGATGTTAAGATGGAACCTAATGATGTTCAACCAACAATCCAAAACTTTTCTAAAATTGATCAAATTGTTAAAAAACCAATTGATTTAGTTAATGATGATAAGACAGATGTATTAGATGTTGATGATGATGGTTTAATTGATGAAATTGCAATTGATATTGAAAAAATTAAGGATGAAGAAACTGTAGATAAAAACTCTGTAGATTTATTAAAGAAGTTTGGTGAATTTGATCATACATTAGATTTAAAATCTTTTAAACAGCCAGAAATAAAATTATTAAATGAACATGATAAAGATGGATCTATCACAATTAATCAGGAAGAGTTAGAAGAGAATAAAGAGAAGATAATTGATACTTTAAGAAATTATAAAATTGGAATTGAAAAAATCAAAGCTACAATTGGTCCAACTGTAACGCTTTATGAAATTATTCCTGAGGCCGGCATTAGAATTTCAAAAATAAAAAGTTTAGAAGATGATATTGCTTTGTCACTATCTGCATTAGGAATAAGAATTATTGCTCCAATTCCTGGAAAAGGAACAATTGGTATTGAAGTACCTAATAAAAACAGAAAGATAGTTTCGATGAAGTCCTTAATTAGCTCTAAAAAATATCAAGATGCTGAAATGGAATTACCTCTTGCACTGGGAAAAACAATAAGTAACGAGACCTTAGTTGTCGATTTAACGAAAATGCCTCATTTATTAGTTGCTGGAGCAACAGGACAAGGTAAATCTGTTGGTATTAATGCAATTATAACATCAATTCTATACAAAAAACATCCAGCAGAAGTAAAGTTTATTTTGGTTGATCCTAAAAAAGTTGAGCTTACTTTGTTTAATAAAATTGAGAGACATTATTTAGCTAAACTTCCAGATTCTGATGAATCTATAATTACCGATACCAAAAAAGTTATAAAAACCTTAAAATCACTTTGTATTGAAATGGAAAAAAGATACGAGCTTCTTAAAGATGCTATGTGTCGAAATATTAAAGAATATAATTTGAAGTTTAAGAAAAGAAAATTAAACCCAAACGATGGTCATAAGTTTCTTCCATATTTAGTTTTAGTTGTTGATGAATTTGCCGATATAATTATGACTGCTGGAAAAGAGGTAGAGAACCCTATTGGGAGACTAGCACAGCTAGCTAGAGCAGTTGGTATTCATTTAATAATTGCAACTCAAAGACCATCAGTTAATGTTATTACAGGGCTAATAAAGGCAAATTTTCCTGCTAGAATTGCTTTTAAAGTAACAGCAAAAGTTGATTCAAGAACAATTTTAGATTCAGGTGGAGCGGATCAATTGATCGGTAATGGAGATATGCTTTTTACACAGGGCAACGATTTAATAAGACTTCAGTGTGGATTTATTGACACTGATGAAATTGAAAAAATAACTGATATTATTGGTTCTCAAAGAGGATATTCAGAGGCATACCTTCTTCCTGAATGCGAGGAAGATTCAATTTCTAGTCTGGAAGATAATGTTGAAGACAGAGACCCATTATTTAAAGATGCTGCTGAAATAGTTGTCATTGCGCAGCAAGGATCAGCTTCATTATTACAAAGAAAAATGAAATTAGGCTACAATAGAGCTGGCAGAATTATTGATCAGCTTGAAGCAGCAGGCATTGTTGGTCCTTTTGAGGGTAGCAAAGCTCGTGATGTTTTAGTTAAAGACTTAGTTGATTTAAAAGATTTACTTGAAAATTGATACAAAATATTTTAATATTTATTATAAGTAGTAATGTCTATTTAGCACAAGATTTTATCGAGAGATTCATTTATCATTACAGTAGTTTAGATACTTATTCATTAGAATTTGATTATGTAACTAAAAATCAAGGCGAAATTGTTTATAGTCAAAAAGGATCCTTATTTTTTTCGAAAAGTAAATATAGAATTGTACTTACTGATTTGACATTTCTTTATGACGGAGAAAATCATTACACAATAGTTCCTGAAAACAAAGAAATAAACGTATCAAATGAAAATGAGATAGCAAATTATATACTTCCATCAAAAATTGCTTTTACAATTTCAAAAATTAGAGATAAAATTAAAATTAAAAAGAATAATTTATTTGAAATTTCATATGAGGATGAGTTAGAAAATAATTATTCAATTATAATAAAAAATGATTATTCAATTTTAAGAATTGATCAATACCTAACTAATGGATATATTAATTCAATCATTTTCAATAAAACAGTTTTTAATAAAAAAATTGATGATAATTTATTTTATTTTAATGAGAAAAAATATAAAACTTATTATCTAAATAAATTATGAAAATTCTAGATAAATATATTTTAAAATCATATCTCAAGAAATTTTTTAGTTTTTTCTTTTTGATTATGCTCGTATTTATTTTTCAGACTATTTGGATGTTTATTGATGATTTAGCTGGAAAAGAAATTGATTTTGAAATTATTTTTAAGTTTTTAATTTTTTATTGTCCAAAATTAATTCCCTTAGTATTACCACTTACTGTATTGTTAGCATCAATTATGACTTTTGGTGATTTAGCTGAAAACTATGAATTTGCAGCTATTAAATCATCAGGAATATCACTTTTTAGATCAATGAAAAGTTTGATAATATTTAATATTTTTCTCTGTGTAGTAGTTTATTTTGTATCTAATAATCTAATTCCATATTCAGAATTTAAATCTTATAACCTCAGAAAAAATTTAGCAAAAGTAAAACCATCTATGGCAATTACTGAGGGAATTTTTAATGATATTGGGATGATGAATATAAAAGTTTCAAATAAGTACGGAATAGATAACAGTAATTTACAAGACGTAATAATTCATAAAACAAATCGATTTAATGATAATACAATAGTAATAAAAGCTAGGGAGGGTAAATTAATTAATGATGAACAAAATGATATATTAAAAATCAGACTAAATGATGGATATAGATATGAGGAAATCCTAGCAGAAAACCCAAATTCAAAGCAATATAAGCCTCATACTCAAATTTATTTTGAAACACATGAAATCTACATTGATCTTAAACAAATATATAATGTTGATTTTTCAGAGGAAAGATATAATAATACTTTTAGAATGCAGAACACTAAGCAATTGAATTACAGTATTGATTCTTTAGAAAATAAACTAGCAAAGGAATATGAAAGTTTTAGTGAAAATTTTTATAAAAGAACTGGTGTTTTTAATTTTCAAACACGATATAATAGACCATTTGAGAAGAATAGTATTGATATAACAAACTATACCTCAATACTAAGTGATTTTGATTTTTCATCACAAAAATCAATAATAAACTCCGTTGAAAATAATATTAATAACCAAATTGCAAACTTACAGACTCAAAAATCAAATTTTTTCATTAGAGAGAAAATAATAAATCTTCACAAAACAAGTTTTCATGATAAATATGCAATACCCATTTCTACGTTAATTTTGTTCACATTGGGTGCTCCTTTAGGTGCAATTATAAGGAAAGGTGGTTTTGGTTTTCCTGTTGTAACAGCTTTAATAATGTTTTTATTCTACCATTTTTTAGGAACATTTACTAAAAATGCTGCTGAAGATGGCAGTATTTCAACCTTCATTGGAAGTTGGATATCAAATATTGTTATGTTACCTATTGCAGTATATTTATTAAAAAGAGCATCATCCGATAAATCTATTCTAAATATTGATAATATATTTGCAAGTCTTAAAAGCAAGTTTATCAAAGTAAAATGAAGTTAAATACAATAGAAGAAGCCCTACAAGATTTAAAAAACAATAAAGTAGTTATTGTTGTTGATGATGAGAATAGAGAAAATGAGGGAGATTTCATTTTTCCTGCTGAAAATATTACCCCTGAAGTTGTTAATTTTATGGCAACCCATGGTAGAGGTTTAATATGCGTTCCTCTGACCTTAGACAGGTGTAGAATTTTAAATCTTGATCCAATGGTCCAAAATAACACTGAGCTAATGAAGACTGCATTTACTATTTCAGTTGATTTAAAGGGCCATGGGGTTACATCTGGAATTTCAGCGAGTGATAGGTCAAAAACAATAAAAGCATTGGTAGATTTAAAAACAAAACCTTCTGACTTAGTTAGGCCTGGTCATATTTTTCCCCTTTCAGCAAAGGATGGTGGAGTTTTGCGTAGAACTGGACACACAGAAGCTGCTATTGATTTATCACGCCTTGCAGGCTTTAAACCTGCTGGTGTTGTTTGTGAGATAATGAACGATGATGGAACAATGGCTCGACTTCCAGATTTATTTATTGTTGCTAAAAAGTTTGATCTCAAGATTATATCCATTGAGGATTTAGTTTCGTACAGGATGTCAAATGATGGAATAATTGAATTAATTGAAAAATTTGATCTAAAAACAAATTATGGAATATTTAACTTGAATATTTTTAAACAGAAAAATAATGATCAATTACACCTAGCGCTTACTTATGGAAAGTGGGAAAAAGATCTTCCAGTATTGTGTAGAGTTAATTCATTCGGATCTATAAATAATTCAATTGATGATTTAGTTTTAAATGAGGATTTAGAAATAAGAAAAATTACCAGTCTAATTAAAAAAGATGATGCTGGTGTTATTGTGTTTATAAATCAAGATCATGAAACAAAACCTTTAATGAAAAGGATAAAGAATTTAAAAAATGCAGAAAAATCAGGAAAATCCCATAAGCCATTCAGGAAAATGGATGAAAAAGATTATGGAATTGGTGCACAAATTTTACATAGCTTGGGGGTTAGTAAAATAAAGCTTCTTACAACCAAAGACAGAAAAATAAAACGTGTTGGAATGGCAGGATATGGTTTGGAAATTATTAAAACAATTAATTTTTAAAAGAACCATAGCTTAACAGCTATAATTAATGCAGAAATAACCAAGAAAATTTTTATAACACCCTCGCCTTTTTCAACAGAGAATCTGCTCGCATTCCACCCCCCTATCAACGTTCCTAGACCTAAACATAATCCATATGGTAAATCTACTAACCCATTGAAGAAAAAAGTTAAAAAAGCACCGATTGTATAGACCAGAACTATAACAACTTTTGTAGCATTAACTCTAATTAAATTTAGTCTATTATAATAATGCAAGAATAACATGATTACAAAACCTATACCTGCATTGATAAAACCACCATAAAGCCCGATAAAGAAAAAAACTATACAAGAGATCCTGAGATGTTTTCCTGTTAATCTAACAGAAAGATTTTTATTTATAATTCTGGGTTTGAATATTATGATAGTAATAACTAAAATCATAATAATAGATAAAATTTTATTAAATGTTTCATCATTTATTTCAACTGCTATATGAGCACCAATAACAGATCCAATTAAAGCAAACATCCCTGTGTAAGCACTAAATGGGAATGTAGATATACCCTTACTTTTAAAACCCATATTTGCAGAAAAAGCAGTCATCATTAAGCCAATCCTATTTGTCCCATTAGCAACATTTGATGGTAATCCTAAAAAAATAAGTATTGGAAGGGTAATAATAGAAGCCCCTCCAGCCATAGTATTTATTATTGAAACTACAAAGCCAAGCAAAACTAGAAAAGGATATTCCCAAGGAATTTCTATTAGGTAATACATACCATCTAAATTATACATATTATTCGTTTATAATTTATTTAATAAAAAAAATTAGTGTTTATATTTGCAGTTCAGGAGAAATGGCAGAGTGGTCGAATGCACCGGTCTTGAAAACCGGCGTACCGCAAGGTACCGGGGGTTCGAATCCCTCTTTCTCCGCATAAGCCCTGTAATTTTATACAGGGCTTTTTTAATTAACTTTACTTCAATGATAAAATTTTTAATAACTGGTGGCACCTTTGATAAAAGCTACAACCATGTCAATGGTGAGTTGTTTTTTAAAAAGACTCATCTTCCTGAAATGATTGAAAGAAGCAAGTGTAATTTGAAGATTAGTTTTGAAACAATTACAATGAAAGATAGTTTGGATCTAACTAAAGAGGATATTTATAACATTGTAAATTCTTGTAAAAAAACAAGATATAATAAAATTATAATCACACATGGAACGGATACTATTACAAGAACAGCTGAATTAATTGCAAAAGAAAACCTTAAAAACAAAACCATAATATTAACAGGCGCTATGATTCCTTATGCTTTTGGTTCATCATCTGACGGATTTTTTAATCTAGGTTGTGCACTTTCTTTTGTTCAAACACTTAATCCAGGAGTCTATATAACAATGCAAGGTGAATACTTTAATTGGAATGAAGTAAAAAAAAATAAAAAATTTGGATTTTTTGAGAGGATAAGTTGATGATAACTTTCTATTGTTTCTTTTTATTAATAAGACTGAAATAATTAAATTTAAATGTGCTTTCCAATATTGAAAAAACACTAATTAGTAAAGAAGAAACTTTCTGCTCCAATACCTATCACCCACTTCCCGTTGTATTAAAAAAAGGTAAAGGAGTTTTTGTTTGGGACGTTAATAATAAAAAATATTTTGATTATTTATCAGCATACTCAGCAGTCAATCAAGGACACTGTAATAAACAGATTTTAAATACATTTATCAAACAAGCTAAAAAACTTACCCTTACATCAAGAGCCTTTTATAATAATGAATTAGGATCTAGTCTTGAATATATAACAAGTGTGTTTGGATATGAAAAGATGTTGCCAATGAATTCAGGTGCTGAAGCAGTTGAAACTGCGATAAAAATATCCAGAAAGTGGGGTTATGAGGTTAAAAAAGTTCAACACAATAAAGCTAAAATAATCGTATGTAATGGAAATTTTCATGGAAGAACAACCACTGTTGTTTCTTTCTCGTCTCATCATGAAAGCAGAGAAAATTTTGGACCATTGACTGGAGGTTTTGAAACAATAAATTATAATGATTCTGTTTCGCTTGAAAAGAAACTTAAAATTGATAAAAATATTGTTGGTTTTTTAGTAGAACCTATACAAGGCGAAGGTGGTGTAGTTGTTCCTGACGACGGTTATCTTACTTCATGTAAAAAATTATGCGAAAAATATAATGTTCTTTTCATTGCTGATGAGATACAAACAGGTGTATGTAGGACTGGAGAGTTATTAGCATGTCATCATGAAAACATAAAAGCTGATATAACGATACTTGGAAAAGCTTTGGCAGGCGGTTTTTACCCAGTTTCAGGTGTTTTAACAAGTAAAAGGATTATGGATGTTATGAAAGTTGGTCAACATGGATCTACTTTTGGAGGAAATCCATTAGGTTGTGTTGTAGCAAAGGAGGCAATTAAATTTGCAATTGAAAATAGTCTCTCAGAAAAGGCTCATAAATTAGGTTTAATTTTTAGAAATTATTTGATTGATCAAATAAATAATTTGTCAATAGTTAAATCTGTTCGTGGAAAAGGTTTATTAAATGCAATAGTTTTAAACTGTGATGTTAATTCTGAAATTCCATGGAATATATGTCTTTCGATGAGAGATAATGGTCTGTTGGCAAAGCCAACTCAAGGAAATAAAATTAGATTTGCTCCACCATTAGTTATAACTGAAAAACAGTTATTTAGCTCACTAAAAATAATTACAAAAAGTTTAAAAAACTTTTAGTTTCTATGAATATTAATGTTTTTGATGAAAATAGCCAATTAAAAGAATTAGTTGTTGGTAATTCATTTAATTTTAAATCACAGATAAACTTCAGAGATTTATATGATCCAATTTCGCTTTATAATTATTTAAAAGGTAGTTTTCCTAATAAATATAAACTCCAAAATCAGATTTCTAACTTTAAAAAAATTTTACTTAGATATAATATCAAGATACACGATTTAGAAGTTTTAGATACAAATCAAATTTTTGTTAGAGACCTAGGTTTTATAATTGAGAATAAATTTTTTATTTCTTCAATTTTGCCAGATAGAGAATTAGAAATTAAGGGGCTAAAAAAAATTATGAAACAAATTAAAAATATTGTTAAACTACCTAAAAATGCTCATATCGAAGGTGGAGATGTAGTTTTAGATGAGAATCATATTTTTATAGGGTATTACGGACAAAAAGATTATAAGAATCAAATTACAGCTAGAACGAATAAAAAAGCAATAAAGATTATAAGAAATTTTTTTCCAAATAAAAAAACAATTCCTCTAGAAATTATAAAATCTCCACACTTACCTACACAAAATGCTCTACATCTTGATTGTTGCTTTCAGCCTGTATCTGAGAATAATGCAGTTATTTGCATGGAGGCATTTAAAAATCCTCTTGAACTGAGTTATTTAGTTAGTCTATATGGTCTAGAAAACATATTTCAAATTACGTTAAAGGAAATGTCAAAGCTATATTCAAATTTTTTTTCTATTAATAAAAATACTGTCATCTCTGATAAAAGGTTTCATAGATTGAATAGATGGTTTCAGAAAATTGATGTAAATGTTGAAAAAGTTAACTTTTCAGAAATTTCTAAACTTGGTGGTCTTTTTCGCTGTTGTACATTACCATTAATAAGAAAAAAATCATAAAGAATTGTTAATTGGTCCACTTATTGATATAAGTTAAATAATTGTTTATGAAATTTATTTTAAAATTAAATTTGTAAAATGAGATTTATTATAGGTTTATTTTTTCCTCTTTTAGTTTTTTCACAAACCAATTTAATTTCAGCAGACTCATATGAGTCAAACTTTCAATTAGTCCAAAGCGAAATTGCATCTGTATATAATCCTAAAACAACTAATTTTACTGGAAACAAATACTATTTTAAACTACCTAAAGATGCAACTTTAACATTATACGACAGTGATGATCCTATTAATGTTAAGACTAATTACAACTTATTAGATCAAACCTTTGATATTGTTAGTGATGACAATGAAAAAACCTTAAAACTTCTTCCAAATAAAATTCTTAGAGTACATTTTGATGACAGGATTTTTATTTCAAAAAATGGAAAATTTTATGAATCAATACACGAAAGCCAGGATTTCTCAATTTTAGCAGATACTTTTCTTGAAGCTTATATTCCTGATTATCAACCTGGAATACAAGAAAAACCTGATCCGAGGTATAGAAGAAATAATTCTGTTTTTTTATACTACAAAGACAGGTTTACTTATGTAGAAAGAAGAAAAAATTTCCTAATATCAATGTTTCACAAATCTAAATCCAAGGAAATCAATACTTTTTACAAAAAAAATAAAATTTCACCAAGAGATAATAAAGAACTAAAAGCTTTATTTATTGAATTTTTTGAATTTATTAATCTATAAATTCAATAATAACTTTGCTCTCTTATTTATTTCAACCCAATTTGAACTTTCAACCAAAGTTTCATCAGCTATCCAACTTAAACCTACACCTATAATATTACTGTGATTTAAATAAGGAATAATATTGTTTGAGTTTATACCACCCATAGCAATAAATTTTAAATTTTTTAATTTACTTTTCTTAATTAAACAATCCAAATTTACGACCCCTCCAGATTTTTCGGCTGGATAATATTTTAAAAATTTACAATCGTAATCTAATGCATTTTTAATATCATTAATATCTGTAACCCCAGGGATAAAATTAAAATTAATTTGCTTTGAATATTCTAAAATATTTTTGTCAGTAACGGGTGAATATGCAAACTTAATTCCTAAGGATTTAACAAAATTCAAATCATCAATACTTAAAACTGTTCCTACTCCAATACTAAATTTATATTTTGAATTTGTTATTATCTCAATAGCTTTTCTTGATTCGCTTGTTCTTAACCTGATATCTAGATTTACAATTCCACAATCATATAAACATTTTGCTAAATCCAAAGCCTTACTTGAATCTTTGATTGTTAATACAGAGATAATTTTACTATTCTTAATCACTTTTTAATGAATTAATTTTAAAGTTTTCAATTTCACTATCACTAATTGAGTTTACATCTCCAAATAATGTGTGTGATATAGCAAAGGCAGATGTTGAATATGAAATAATTTTTTGATCATCCCAGTTATTAAAAAAACCATTCATAGTTGCAGCTAAAAAAACATCGCCAGCTCCAATCCTATCAACTTGATTGACCAAGTAGCTTTTACTTAAACTAATATTTCCAAGATTAAATAGCGCACCTGCCAACATATCTTTAAATCTGACAGTCATTCCTATAAATGGAATATTAAATTTATTATTTACAAAATTTATAGCATCCTCAGTTTCAGAGAAGAACTCATCATTTTTATAATTAAATTTATAGTTAAAAACTCTAGACAAGGTTTTTGCATTGGTAAACAAGAAATCAACATGCTTCAGGATTTGTAAATTACAATTCTTACAATCATTTAATGACCACAGTTTTTCTCTGTAATTAATGTCATATATAATTTTTACACCTTTACTTTTAGAAATATCAATTATTTTAAAAATATTATCATAACATATCCTTGAAAGGGCAGGACTTATTCCAGAAATAATTATATAAGAAACATCCTTGATAATTTCATTAATGAATGATTCATTCAATATCCACTTAGAAAAACTAGAGTCCTTTCTTTCATATATAATTTTTGATAAATTATTATTCTTGCCTGGAATTGTATAATAAACTCCCAATTTATTATCATCAAAAATTATTTTTGGTTTTACATTATTATTTTCAAGAAACTTTATTGATTTTAAACCAAGATCATTTTTAGGAAAGGCAGATAAAAATGTGCAACTATGTCCTTTACTAGCTAAGAAACATAATGAATTTGATTCTGATCCACCAAAATTAGTTTTAAACTCTTTTGATATATTTCCTTTTAAGGGACTATCCATCGGAGTATGTCTAAGCATTAATTCACCATATCCGAGAATATTTGTCATTTATACAGAATTGCCAAGACCTAATACAACAGCAGATATAATAAGAACTAGTAAACCTAAAAGCAGTTTGTTGAATGGTTTACTTGCATTTTTCCATTCTCCTGCTCTGTATGCCCAGTAATTACTTATAATAAGTGATAAACCTAATAAGATTGGCCATCCAATAACAGGACCTATTTCGCCAAGTAATGCAGCTCCTTGTCCATAAACTCCAAGAGCAGCAAACCAGCAGAAGCCTGCAATAAATGACCACTTATATGCATTCTTAGCATTTTTTAGTGAAAATGTGTTCCAAGAATTATTCTTTATTAATAAAAATATTGCATAACCAAAATTCATCATAAATGCGCCCAAGAGAACAACTACCCATGCAGCTAAACTTGAGTTTCTGGCAATAACACCATATTCTTGTGCCTTCTCAGCAATTGGTGCAGCATTAGCAAATCCTACATTTAAGAGTGATGATAATAATCCACAAGTAACTGCTATTAAAATCCCTTTTACAATATTGCTTGACTTATTATCACTGCTTAAAAGTTTATCTCTTTCAATTCCTGCTTTTGCGGTAATAGCAACACCAATTAAGGAAATTAATAAACCAGCAATTATATAAGGAAATGAGGGCTGAGAAGTAGCGTTTTCAATTTGAAACAAAGGAATTAGACTTCCAGCTGAACCAGCTAAACCCATGACAATACCCATTGTTAATGATAATCCAATATAGGGAACACTAACTCCAAACATAATACCGCCAATTCCCCATAGGAACCCAAATAACATTGCTAAATAAATGGCATCATTAGGTGAATTTGAGATAATTTCAAAAAGATCTGGGATTGCTACAATTGCCCATATCATTGGAAATAAAATCATTGCAACCAAAACATGAACAACCCACCACGATTCCCAGGACATAGGATTCATATACTTCATGCCTAATCCAAAGGTTCCTTGAAAAAAACTAGCAAAAATTAACAGTAAAAAAGGTAAAAATAGTTCCATAATAAATTATTTAGCAATACTGATTCTTTTTTTGATTAAGTAGTCCTCTAATGCCAATTCTGAGCAATCATGTCCAATTCCACTCTGTTTTATTCCACCGTGAGGAAGGTATATATCATACTTAATCCCATTTACATGAATTTCGCCAAAATCAAGCTCATCTACAAACTTATCAATTCTTTTTTTGTCTTTAGTAAATAAATATGAAGCAAGTCCATATTGGGTTTTATTAGCCTTATTTAAAACCTCGTCGTCATATTTAAATTTAATTATACTTGCTACTGGTCCAAAAATCTCCTCACGAAAGATAGACATTGATTCATTAATTCCTGAGATGACTGTTGGTTCAAACCAATTACCACTCATTTCAGGAATACCTCCTCCATATTCTAAATTCCCACCAGAATCAATAGTATCTTTAATTAAATTAGTTATTCTATCCCTTGATTTTTTAGAAATTAATGGTCCGATTTCAAAATCTAAATCTTCAGAATATCCGATTTTTAAATTTTTTGCTTTTTCAATTAAACCATCTAAAAACTTACCATATACTTTTTCATGAACAAAAAATCGATTAGCAGCAACACAGATTTGCCCACAGTTACCAAACTTTATAGCTGAACCTATATTAATTGCATTGTCAAGATCAGCATCATCAAAAACAATAAATGGAGCATTTCCGCCTAATTCCATGCTATATTTTTTAATTGATGTTGAGGAGTCAGAAATAACTTTTTTGGCTGTTTCTGTAGAGCCGATCATTGTTATTAGATTTGGTATTGTACTTTTAGAAAGAGTTTGAGCAACTTCAGTTGGCTCTCCACATATAATATTAATTACACCTTTTGGAAAATTAATTTCTTTTAAAAGAGTCCCTATGATATATAAAGATATTGGAGATAATTCTGAGGGTTTTAGTATAAGACTACATCCAGAGGCCAAAGCTGGTCCAATTTTAAATCCGGCATTAAGTAGGGGAAAGTTCCAAGCTAAATAAGCTACAACTACCCCAATAGGTTTATATACTAGTTTGTGATTGTGAGTCTCATCGTTTACAGCTATCCTCTCAGTTTTAACAAAATCATCAATTACATCAGCATAATATTCTAAACTATTGGTAATGGATTCAATATCCTCAGCTGTAGCTGAATATGGTTTACCCATTTCATATGAAATTGCTTTTCTCAGTAAGACTTCGTTTTCCAGAATTTTTTCTCTAAGCATATACATCCATTCTTTCCTCTTGGTTAAAGGTAGTTTCGACCAGACTTTAAACCCTTTTGAGGCAGATTCCAAGGCTATGAGAGAATCTTTTTGGTTACCCCAAGCCAAAGAAGCAATTTTCTGTCCATTCAAAGGGCTATAAATATCTTTTGTGAGATTATCAACTGATGATTTCATATCACCATCAATGTACATTTGAAGATTTCCAAATTCCATATTTAGATTTTTACTTTGTTTAGATAGGTTTCATCAACATCAATTCCTAAACCTGGTTTAGTATTAACTTCAATATAACCATCTTTCATTACAATATTATTTTTAATTATATTTTCTCTTATTTTATTTTCTGTTCTGTCATACTCAATATAGGCGTCCTCTTGATACAATCTTCCTGGGATTGGTTCAAGATTAGATATAAAGTTAATAGCTGTAAAGAATGCAATTCCTGAGCCCCAGGTATGAGGGATAACCTTTACACCTTTTGTAGAGGATAATGCTGTTATCCGCTTTGCCTCAGTTAAACCTCCACATGAGCATATATCCATTTGCAAAAAATCAATACAATTTTTATCCAATAGTTTTTGAAATCCATATCTAAGATATTCACACTCACCTGCTGCGACTGGAATTGATGATTTTGCTTTAAAATCAGAATACTGATCATAAAATTCAGGTGAAAGTGGCTCTTCAAACCACTTAATATCAAAGCTTTCTAATTTTTTTGATAATTGTAAAGCCTCATCATATGAATATGCATGATTTGCGTCAATCATTAATTCAATATCATAACCAATTGCATTTCTAACCTCTTTAACATTTTTAAAATCATCTTTTAGGTTTAGACCAACTTTCATCTTGATTGATTTAAAACCATCTTTTACATATCCTAATGCTTCTTCGCACAATTCTTCTGTGAGTGTTTTTGATTTGGAAAAATAAAGGCCAGTAGCATATGGTCTAATTTTATCTCTATGTGAACCTCCTAAAAGAGTTGAAATTGGCTGCTTGTGATATTTTCCCTTTATATCCCATAAGGCAACATCAATTGCACTTATTGCTGAAAGAAATACGCCAGATCGTCCATAGTCATGAACTCTTCTAAATAATGTTGACCAAATAACATCAGATTCCAGAGGACTCATACCAATTATATTTTGTTTGATATAATTAATACTCTCTTTTACAACTGGTGCAGGCCCGTATGCTTCACCCCATCCAACTAATCCATTATCACATATAACTTTGACAATACATATTTTTCGATTGCTATACTCCCACTGTGAAAAGAAAAATTCTTTCTCTAAATTTTCATTTAAAACATATGGTATGATCTTTACTATTTTCATAAGCTTAAAAGCCTTGCCATAGACCTTTTGAATCTGCTTCAAGGTAATTTATTTCTATTTCTTTTTCAAAAAAATTAAAACCCTTAATAATATCATCAACTTTAACTGCACCAGGATAATATATATTATTTATTGGTTGAATTAAAACATCTTTAGGCCAATGATTTTTTTTAAAGATGTTATTTTCAAAAAAAACATTTTTAATTTGAGAACCGCCCCCAACATCTGGCTTGTATTGATCTCCTAAAACCATTACTGGGTCATTTTCAAAATAAAAAATATTATTAGCTACAAAAACTCCTCTGGCTGCTTTATCAACAGCAATTTTTGGAATGATATCTTTTCCTACGTACACTTTATTTCCGTATATATAAGAATTAAATGGACCATTTCTTTCCTTTCCTCTACCAATATAACCACTTAACCAAAAAGTTTTTCCTTCTTGGAAAGCACCCTTTTTTCCCTTGACACGGTGACCATCATTTATACTAACGTTGTTTCGATAAGCACAATTATAATTATTTCCTAAAATCTCTATAAAACCTCCTGCATTATTTTTACTTAAATTATTTTCAACTATAATATCATTACAATTAAAATCTATATGACATCCTGCTGAATCTGCAGGTCCATTCGCATTTTGAAATTTATTGTTTGATATTATTGCAAATGAACTTCCCCAAGTCCAAAGTCCACTTCCCCTTCCCCATTTTCTAGTATCATCAAAAGACCCTGAATAATTTATGTCATTTCCGTTAGCATGTAGGTTTTTTGTAGAGTTAAAAACCATTCCAGGTCCACCAGATCTCAAAACAATATTATTAAGAATTTCAATATTATTGAATTGTTTTTCTCTTAAACCTTTAAAACGGATTGCAGTATGGGATATGTTAATAAATGAAGAGTTTTCAATTTTAATATTTACAAGATTACCCTCATCGGAAAGATTAACAATCCTTATACCCCATCCGTAACTCTTAGTTCCATTTGGTGTTCGAACTTCTTTTTCACTTCTAATATATCCAGGATTCTCAAAAAAAATATCTCGAATTTTTAGGTCTGATATATATAGGTTATTGTAAATCTCATTATCAGTTACTAAATATAAAATTCCAGTTCTTAAGTCGGTTTTTGTTTTATTATGAAAAGATTTATTTGGACCTCCACCATTTGCAGTTATTTCAATATTATTGATTGTTATATTTGATGAATTTTCAACAAAAACAGCAGCTATTTTACCTTCTGAATTAATGATTGGTATTTTAGTATTTTTATCAGCCATATAATTTGAAACTTCAATTCCATTTTTATTAATCAAATTAATTGTATTTGTAAAAGTTGAACCATTGGCTAATAAAATTTTATCACCTTCTTTTAGGTTAATTTTTTCAATATAATCTAGACTTTTTAATGGTTTTTCTTTGGTTCCAAGGTTTGAATCATCTCCCGAAATAGAATTAAAATAGTAGGAATGACCTATTTCATTTTTTTCACCATACTGAACCTGATTACATGATAAAAAGGTAATTACAATAGATAAAATTAGAGCTTTATACATCTAATTTCCGTTATATGCACCAATATTAGGTTTTGAATTGGAGCTGACAGAGTTTCCAAAGTAATCTCTACCGCCATTATTCTGTATGTAGTTTTTAACATTATCACTTCCGTTAATAATATAACCTGTTCCTAAGGCTGGGCTTGTTGATTGTAATTTATAATCGTTTGCTGTTGTTCCTCCGGGATTCACAAGCATTGGATTTGTAAACAATTCTGTTCCGTTATGCTCATAATCTGATGAACCATCTATCACTAAATTTCCAAAAAATAAGTTATTTTTCCAATCATTCATAGTTCCATCATTTCTTGTGTCAATTTTCAATTTAGCTTTATCACTTATATAAATTAGATTATTGTATATATATGTCTCTTTTGTATTTGGTCTAATAAATATCTCCAAGTGATCAAATGGAGCATTATTATTAGATGGATTTTGACTTGGAATAAAAACAGTGTTATTGTAAATGAAATTATCCTTAGATCCTATTCTTCTAGTATTACTTCCAGCATAGTCAGAAACCCAAAAAGTCTTTCCAGTATTGGTATTTGTTCTTCCTCCATCACCAATACTAATGTTATACCTGTATCCACACATGATATTTTCACCCAATATTTCAGCAAATCCTCCGTAATTATTCTTACTTAGATTGTATTGAATCACAACCCTTTCACATCCCCAGTCGATATGTGCTCCATAAGAGTCTGCAGGACCATAAACATCTTCAAATAAATTATTTTGAATTACTGTATCATTACAAGTGTAAGTCCATAAACTACTTCCTCTATTCCACATTCTACTATCATTTCCGGAACCAGATCCCTTAAATTCAGAATTTTCAACTAGTACATCTTTACATCTTGCCAATACAATTCCTGAACCTCCTGTATTATTGAATTTACTGTCCTTGATAACAATATTTCTGTGGTAATAATCCGGCTGAGCACCAGACATCCTATTTACTAGGTGAATTCCATAATGACCTGTATTGGAAATATCTAAGTTTTCAATCTGAATTCCATCATAGTAATTTAAAACACTATCATCATTAAGTGATTCAAATCTAATTCCATATCCTTGATGATTATTGTCAGAATTTGATGGTGTTGGGTATATCTCTGAAATTTTAATGTCGTCAAGCTTTATATCGTTAATATTTGAAGATCCGTGTCTTAAAACTAATAGTCCAAATCTTTCATCTTCACCTGATCTGCTTGATTGATTCATTAATTTAACTGAACCGTTACTGTTTTTATGAGATGCCTCATTTGTCAAATCTAAACCACTAATATTAACATATTCTTGATTTTCAATAAAAACAGCTGCTTGATATCCGTTACCATCAATTTTAGGTTTATTTCCACTTGAGTAGCTTTCAATTACAATAGGCTTATCTTGAGATCCAGAACCTCTTAACTTAAAATAACCTTTCCACGTTTCACCTGATTTAAACCTTAACTTATCTCCAGGCTTGAATGTTATACTATTTACTTTACCAAGATTTTTGAAAGCCTTATCTTCACTTTTACCATCATTATTATCATTTCCAGAATTATAACTTATGAAATAAGTTGTATCTCCAGGAGATATTGTCGAATCAAAATCATTTGGATCTGTAGTGTCAGTAGTTCCTGAATTACTTCCACCTCCATTATTATTACCTCCTCCATTGTTGTTTCCACCTCCATTACCTGAACCACCAGAGTCTCCACCAGAATCTGACGAACATGCAATAACAAACATTGATATAATTAGTAAAAAAATTTTCTTTTTCATAGTTTAGTAATAATGATGTTTAAGTGATTTTAATAAATATAAAAAGAAATATCATGATAAGAAACACTATAACCACTATACTCCTTTTTTTTCTATTTGTAGGATGTAATAATTCATCTATTGAAAAACCAAATATTTTATTAATAATGGTTGACGATTTAAATGACTATAATGAAGACTTAATGGGGCATCCACAAGTACTAACGCCCAACATCAAGAAATTTTCAGAAACAGCCTTATCGTTTACAAATGCTTATTCAAATGACCCAATGTGTGGACCATCTAGAGCCAGCATGTTTACAGGAGTTTATCCCCACATTTCATCACATCTTTGGCAATACAATTGGAAAAATAATGAAGTATTAAAAAACACAAAGACAATAATGGAAAAGTTTAAAGAAAATGACTATAACGTTATCGGTAGTGGAAAGTTATTGCATCAAAATGAAAAAAGTATTTGGACTGAGTTTAAACATGAAGCTGACTACAGCCCTGTTGCTTATATCGGTGAATGGAAAAAAGGAAAACCAGGAATTGCTCATCCTGATGTTCCCAAACCATATAGAGTTATAAAAGAATTAGATGGATGGAACATGGCAGGTGGACCTATTGATGGATCCTATGGACCCCTAATCAACCTTGAGGGTATTAAAGTTGATGGGAAACAAGTTAGATGGGCATATGGACCTCAAAGACAAGGTAGAGATTTCAAATATGTAGATGATAATGATAGAGATTTGACACCTGATGAAATTAATGCTGAATGGGCCGAAAAAAGACTTCTTGAGCTTGCTAATTCTGATGATGAGAATCCTTTTTTCATGGCTGTTGGTTTTTTAAGACCTCACACCCCTTTAATTGTACCGCAGAAATATTTTGACATGTATCCCCTTGAAGATATTCAACTTGCAAATATTCTAGAAAATGACAAGGATGATACCTTCCTTCATTTAGTTGACCAATTTGAAACAAAAGGCAGGAGAGTTAGATCAATAGAGATGTATAAAAATTTAGTTGCCTCGTATGATGATAATAAAGAAGGATTGAAGAGATTTACGCAAGCATATTTGGCATGTGTTACAGCTGTAGATGAAAATATAGGTCAAGTATTGGATGCCGTGAATAAAACTAAACTTAAGGATAATACAATTGTAATTATTGCAAGTGACCATGGGTGGACAATGGGTGAAAAAGAACATGTTTATAAAAACTCTTTATGGGAAGAAAGCACAAGAGTTCCTTTAATCATTAGAGCACCTGGAGTATCAAAACCAAACACAAAAGTTAATCATCCAGTCTCTTTGATCGATGTCTATCCTACCCTATTGGATCTAGCTGGGCTGGATTTTATTACTAAAAGAAATGATAAAGGAAGTTCACTTAATGGATTTAGTTTAAAACCCTTTTTAAAAAACCCAGAAAAAAATAAATGGGATGGACCTGAAGCTGCACTTACAGTTGTTTATTCATCTGATGAAAATGAAACAATACCCTCGAATCATCATTATTCAATCAGAACAAAAGATTGGAGGTATATTTTATACAACAATGGACAGGAGGAACTTTATAATAATGCTAATGATCCAAAGGAGTGGAATAATTTAATTTTTAATGATAATCATCCAAAAACTAAGGAAATGAGAGAATTATTAAAAAAAATGACTCATCCTGTGATTCCCCAAGGTTTTTCCAAATTAAATAAATGAAAAAGCTTTTATCAATATTATCTATTTTTTTATTTATAATTAATTACTCTCAAATTCGAGATGACATCACCTATTTGAATGGAGAATGGGAAATAATCTATGATTATGATAATATTGGGAAATTAGAAGCTTACAATACAGATGAAGGATTCTCAAAGGGAAAAATTGAAAAAATTACTGTCCCGAGTGTATGGGAGAGATTTAAAAAAGATTATGAAGGGGTTGTTTATTACAGAACTAGTTTCAAAGTAGACAATGATTATAAGGATAAAAAAATACATCTCAATTTTAATGCCTCAAACTACATAACTGAAGTATTTCTTAATAATAATTCTGTAGGTTTTCATGAGGGAGGTTTCAGTCCTTTCAGTTTTAATGTTGAGCACATTATTAATTATGATAGTCAAAACGTATTAATTGTAAAGGTAATGGGTCCAATAACAATTCAAGACAAAATTATTGATGGAATTGGTCAGATGGAAACTCCGCAATGGAGAGGTTCATACACTGGTGGAATATGGCAGGATGTATTTCTTTCTTACACTGGGCAGACTCATATCAATGATGTATTTATTACTGGAAATTTTAGAAATGGTGATATTGAAATTATTAATGAGATAAATAATGGTATTGGCGATGGTCTATATAAACTAATATTTGATATTAATAAAAAACAAAGTTTTGAAGAACTATTTACTTTAGAAAACACAAATTTAAAAGTCATAAAAAAGATTAAAAATACTGTTAAGAATCACCAAATATGGTCACCAGAAAACCCTAATCTTTATGAGTTTGAAATTAAATTACAAAAGGTCAATATTTCCAATAAGGATACCATTATTACTGAACTTGACAGAATCAAAGAAACTTTTGGGTTTAGAGAATTTACTGTTAAAAACAATAAATTTTATCTCAATGATAAACCACTATACTTAAAAGCAGCCTTTTTTGAAGGATTGTACCCTGTAAAACTATCATATCCTGATTCAAAAGAAATGATGGTAAAGGAAATTCTATTAGCAAAAGATGCAGGATTTAATATGATTAGACCTTGGAGAAAGCCACCACCAAAAGAGTGGCTTCACCTGGCAGACTCAATTGGGGTTCTTACAGTTGGAAGTATGGCAATAGAATGTATGGATATGCCCATAGAAACACCATATTTACCACAAAGAGTTGAGAATGAAATTACAGAATCAATTTTAAGAGATAGAAATCACCCCTCCATTGTTCAATGGGAGTTATTTAATGAAATAAGAAGACCTGTTCTAGCTAACATGCTTAAACCAATGTCATTAAAAGCAAGAGAGCTCGATCCAACAAGGCTAATACTGGATGAATCAGGAGGATGGGCTGAGGGCGCCAACCTTTATCTTCCATACAGTACAAAAGCTTTCAAATTCAATGATATACATAATTATCCGGGACCTAACATTAATAATAATAAGTTTGATGGATTTCTTACTATCGGTAAAACACCTGAAGAAAACAAAAGACTCGGTCTTAATGCCAGAACACCTGGAAGAAATGTTGTACCAAATATACCCTCATATGTATCTGAAATTGGATATGGAAGTCTTCCTGATCTTGAGGAAAATGAAATTGAATTCCTAAAAAAAGGAAACCCTATTACTTATCCTTATTTATATCATTTAAGGTTTAATAAAGAAATTAAAGAAAAGTTAATTGAAACAGGTTTAATCAAACTGTTTAAGAATGCTAGTTCTTTCTATAAAAAACAGCAAGAAATTCATGGAATTGCAAATAAAAGAATGCTTGAAGCAATAAGATCGAATGATAATGTTATTGGCTATTGCGTGCATGCTTTAACAGCTGGTGACTGGATAATTGGTGCAGGTCTTCTAGATCTATGGAGAAATCCTAAAGGTCTTGCTTATGATCTAACAAAAGAGGGAAATTTGTCTAAAATAGCTGTTTTAAGGACCAATAAAAGAAATTATTTTAAAGGGGAAAGTGTTAAAATTTCAACGTTAATAATTAACGAAAATCAGTCAGAAATTAATGGAGTAAAAATTTCAGTAAATAAATTATATAAAAACAAAAAGGAACTTATTTATACTAAAAATAAGGTTTATGAAATTAAAAATGGTATCAATGATATTGGTAAAATAAATCTAGGAAATGACTTAGAGCCAAGTGAATATGAGCTAGATGTTACATTAACTAAAAGAAATTTAGTTGAATATCAAACATCGATAAAATTTAATGTTTTTCCTTTGCCCAAGCATCAAAAAAACCTTAATGTGGCTGTATTGAAAGATGACAAAAGAATTAGTAGCTTTTTTAATAAATATGGAATAAAATATGAGATTTTTAGTAAAAATACTAATGTAAACACCACAGTTATTGTAAATGAAAGTGATACTGATTTTTATAGTTCTAAAGATGGAAATATTGTTGAAAAAAACAATAAAGAATCGTTAACTGACTACAGTAATTTAATGGATCAAATAAATAAGTTTGCATTTGAAGGAGGTAATGTTATTTTCTTAAAAATACCAGGAAAAACAAGAAAAAGAATAGGACCAAACTTAACATTTGTGGCTGACGGAGTTGATTATTTACCAAGTAAACCAGTTAAAAATATATCCCAAGGACTTTGGGATGGTATTTTACATATAAACTCAAAACACCCATTTTTTAATAAACTTCCAGTTAACGTAAATATGAGTGGGATTTATGAAAATATTGCTCCAACTATTAGTTTAAGAAATTTTAAAGGAAAGAATATAGTTCAGACAATAGCATTTGATAGAATTCCTAATGGAAATATTCTAAAAAGAAATTATATTGGCTCTGGTGAAGTATGGTCAGGATCAGATCTTTCAATTGTGAAACATGGTAAAGGTAAAATGGTTCTGTCTACATTAAAGTTGTCAGAAAACCTAAATTATGATCCAGTCTCAGAGATTATTTTGTTTAATATGATTAATTATTTTAAATAATGGGAACTGAAAACTATGTGATTGAATTTTTTTCAAATGAGTGGATTATAAATACATCAGTTTCACTAGTTATTATAATTATATTATTATTAATTGGAAGAATATCATCTTATAATCAAAGATTAAATTTAGCCAAAGCTATTGCTGTTCTTCTTATAATTTCTACTCTTACGGAACATTCACGTAATATAATCAATGGATACTGGAATATTTCAGAAAATTTACCTTTGCACCTGTGTGGAATTTCAAATTTAATTGCTTGCTTTATTCTTTTTACAAAAAGAAATAAAGTTTTGTTTGAGTTTTTATTTTATGCTGGAATAATTGGTGGAATTCAAGCATTTTTAACACCACAAATTAATAATTTTGATGGTTCTTTTTTTGAATATTTTAGTTATCATTTTTCTCATGGCGGTATTATATTCCTACCAATTTTTATGTACTTATACTTAAATTATGAACTAACAAAATTTTCTTGGCTAAGGGTTGTACTATACTTAAACATGGTTCTTGCATTTGTCATGCCATTGAACTTTCAGATAGATTCTAATTACATGTATTTAGCATATCCACCAAATGTAAATAATCCACTGATTTTGGGTGAATGGCCTTACTATATTTTATATTGGGAATTCATAATTGTTATTTTCACATATACTACATATGTAATTTCTACTAGAAAATCTTTGTAAAAACTATGAAATCTCCTATAGAAACTTTCACAAATTGGGTGAAAACTGGAAAAGATGAGGGGATGGAAAAAAACCATAAAGAGCCCGTAAAAAAGATAATTGAATTAATATTGTTATCTAAGAAAAAGTTTTCGATAATCGATGCTGGATGTGGAAATGGTTGGGCAGTAAGACTAATTTCAAGTAATAAAAATTGTTTAGTTGCATCTGGGGTGGATGGATCAAAACTAATGATTGAAAAGGCTAAAAAAATTGATAAAAAAAATAAATATTTTCATGGAGACCTAAATACTTGGATTCCCAAAAAAAAAGTAGATGTGGTTATGTCTATGGAAGTTTTTTATTATTTCAAGGATCCTGAAACTCTAATCACTAAGATTTATGATGAATGGCTAAATCCTGGTGGTCAATTAGTTGTTGGACTGGATTTTTACTTTGAAAATCCTGATTGCCACAATTGGCAAGAGCAAACTGGGGTATCTATAATGAAGCTGTTGAAAATTAGTGATTGGGTAAAATTATTTAAAAATGCTGGATTTAAGGAAGTCAATAATTATCAATTCTGTCAATCTAAGTCTTGGAATGGAACATTAGTCATCCAAGGGAGTAAAATCTAAAATTGATTTATCAACAGAGATTACACCACCTTTTAAATCATAAATGTTTTTATAGCCATTTTTTACTAAAATTTTGGCCCCAAGCAAACTCCTTCTTCCAGATCTACAGTATAACAATATATTATCTTCTTTATTAAATTTTTCAAATCCTCTTAAAAAAACTGAATCATAGAAGTCAATATTAATTGCGTTTGTTAATCTGTTTATATTGAACTCATCATTGGTTCTAACATCAATTAACTGAAATTTATTTTTTTTACTTAATTCCAAATATTCATTGAAATTAATTGAGTAAGGTTGAGAGTAAGAAAATATAGAAAAGAAAAAAATTATAAGAAAATTAATATTGATCATTAGTTTATTAGTTTTTTTATTCCTGAATATCCCTTTTCAACGTTAATTAAGTTTGAATATCCATTTTTGAGTAAAATTGAACATGCTATAACGCTTCTATATCCACCTGCACAAAATAATTGCAGCTTTTCATCCTTAGAGAAAGACAAATCAGCATCAATTTTATTTAATGGAATATTGATAGCATTTTTTAATGAACCATTATTATACTCAGTTTTAGATCTAACATCTAAAATTTTCGAATCAGAATTGTTTTTTATAAATATTTCTGGATCAATACTATCAAGAGAATTTGTGTCATGAAATAATTCTAGATTAGTGCTATTATCGAACGAAATATAACCCAAACAGTTGTCGAACCCAATTCTAGATAATCTAGTAATTGCTTCTTTTTCTCTATTTAATTCGCAAATAATTACAATTGGTGTATTAATATCTTTTAAGACTTCACCTACCCAAGGTGCAAAACGACCATCCAAACCAATATATATTGAGTCTTTCAAATGACATTTAATAAATTGATCTGTTTTTCTTGTATCAAGCAAAACAATACTATCATCATTTATCAATTCTTTAAAATTAAGGGGATCTATTTTTTTTAATGATTTTTCTATTATCTGATCCAAATCACTATATCCCTCTTGGTTAAGTTTAACATTGGATGGAAAATATGCTGGAGGATCTGGAAGATTATGAGTAAGTTCTTGAACAAATTCCTCTTTTTTTAATTTTCCATTCAGAGAATAATTAACTATTTTTTGATTGGATAATGAATCTACTGTTTCTTTCATCATACTCTTACCACATGCAGAACCTGCTCCGTGACCTGGATAAACAGTAATATTATCATCTAAAGGTTTTATTTTGTTATTAATTGAATCATACAAAAGACCTGCTAAATCCTCCTTACTCACGCCTTTATATCTTTGTGCTACATCTGGTATTCCAACATCACCTAAAAATAAAGTATCACCTGTAAAAATTGAATGCTGATTATTATTTTTATCAATCAATAAAAAAGATGTACTTTCTAATGTATGACCTGGTGTATGAATTACTTTAATTTTAATTTTACCAATTTCAAAGATATCTCCGTCACTTGCTATGATAGCATCGTATTTTGGATCAGCATTAGGTCCATAGACAATAGGAGATTTAGTCTTCCTGGACAGAGTTAAATGTCCACTGACAAAATCAGCATGAAAATGGGTTTGAAATATGAATTTAATTTCTGAATTTGATTTTTTTGCTTTTTCGATAAAATGATTTGTTTCTCTGGAGGGGTCAATCACAGCAGCCTCTCCACCACTTTCAATATAGTATGATGCCTGAGATAAACATGATGTGTAAATTTGCTCGACTAACACCATACAAATTTAAAAAAATAAGAATGAATTAATTATTTATTTAATTTGAAGTATTTTTAGGTACTTATGAGCTTTGGAATAATTGATTTGAATGTTATCCCAGTAAGATTAAAAGATAATGCAAAATCTGAAATGATTAGTCAGTTCTTTTTTGGCGAAACATTAACTATCCTAAATAAATCTGATAAATGGAGTTATGTTGAGAACAATTTAGATAAATATAGAGGATGGATAAGAGACCTTCATTTTAGACCAATAACAAAAAATCAAAACATGGAGCTTGAATCACAAAAAAAAATTTTTTCATCAAATGAAATTAAATTAACTAAAAACAATAACACAATTGAAGTACCTACTGGAAGTCTAATAAGTTCAGCTGAATTTTTGGGTTACAAATATGATGGAAAAGGCTCAAATATAAACTTTGAAAAAATAGCAAAAGGATTTTTAAATAGTCCCTATTTGTGGGGAGGAAAAACAAAAAACGGAATTGATTGTTCAGGATTAGTTCAGTCTATTTATAAAACCATTAACAAAATAATTCCTAGAGATTCAAAAAATCAAAGCAAAATTGGAGATGTAGTATCCAAAAACTTAGAGATTGGAGATTTAGCTTTTTTTGGAAAAAGTAAAGAAAATATTACACATGTTGGAATAATATTAAATAGTAATGAAATACTTCACTCATATGGAAGAGTAAGAATTGATAGATTAAACGAAAAGGGAATCTTCAATAGTGAAGAGAATAAAATAACTCATAAATTACAGCTTATAAAAAGAGTAATTTGTTAATTAGCTTGTAACTCCTCAATTTTAGCTTTTAACTGCATAAAGCCTTCATTGTTACCCAGAACTCCGTAAATATTTTTTAATGTATTAAGGGCATCTATATTTTCGGGAGATACTTTTATCAACTCCTCTAGTAAAGGCACACATTCCTTATAAAGATCCTCACGTTCAAGCTTTAATTCATCATATCTAAGATTATCCTTACTTGAATTACCTAAACTATTCATTTCCTCTACAATTTTTACTTCATCCTCAAGAATTACAGAAACTAAATTCAGATATGCATCTACATAATCAGGAATTAATGCAATAGCTTCTGTATATTTTTCCTTAGCAAGTTCTAACTCACCTTGTTCTGCATATATAACACCTAAATTATAGTACAAAATACCATTGTTAGGATCTAATTCAATTGCTTTTTGCATTAAATCTTTAAACTTATTCCTGTATAATAATGCTTCATATTCATCGTCAGAGTTATTACTAATTCTGATATATAAATCTGCCTCATTAAGAAGAAGGCTAACGTCATCGGGTTGAATCTCTCTGGCTTCTTTAATTGCTTTTTCAGCAATATCATTTTTTCCTTGTTGAACATAAATGAGAGCTATGTTTTTGACAATTTCTGGAAATCTAGATTCAGTTTGACCGGTACGAGGGTTTGAGTAATCTTTTGATGATTTTAATAAATCAAACTCTGTTTTAGAAACTTTTTCTTCAACACCTGTTTCATTATTGGTAACAAAATACTCATCAATTATACCAGTGTAATCCATATCTTTCAACATGACATAATACTCTAGTGCTCTATCATAATCTTTTCCATTAACAGCACTACCAGCAGCAAAGTATAAGTAATCTTTATACTGATCTTTATCCATTTCGTAAGCCATAATGAGTTTGTCAGCAGCATCTAAAAAATTACCATCCTGATTATCTTTAACTGCAGCATTGACAACTGAATTAGATATTATAATACTTAAGTTTTCATATTCTTGCTCCACCTTAGTTGGATAAATTGATTTATTGATTTTCAAAAGACTATTCAATGATGAAATTGCAGCTTTAAAATCTTTTAATTCATTACTAACTTTAGCATCGTAAAAATAAAACTGTGCTTTGTATTTTTCTTCAGATGAAAGGATTAAAGATTTAGAAATATCAAGTTCGTCTTTAGCTTCTTCATAAAATGATTCAAGGATTAACTTGTCAATTTTTCTTAATTCTTTCTTTTGACCCTGAGAATAAAATCCGAAGGTTATAAGTATTGTAATTATTATAATTCTCATGTTTTTTTTCTAAATGTATTAATTTATTTGATCATCATCAACTACTTCAATATCGTCAATATCTTGAACCTCCTCGTCATCCAAAACAACTTTGGCTACTGCTGCAATTGAATCGTTTTCTTTTAAATTAATAAGTTTTACACCTTGGGTAGCTCTTCCCATAACTCTTAGAGAATTTACTTCCATTCTAATCGCAATTCCTGATTTATTTATTATCATTAAATCATCTCCATCAGAAACATTTTTTATAGAAACCAGGTTGCCAGTTTTGTCTGTAATAGAAATTGTTTTAACACCTTTCCCGCCTCTATTGGTTATCCTGTAATCATCTAGTTTGGATCTTTTTCCATATCCATTTTCAGAAACAACCAAAATATCACTATCCATATCATTGACGGAAAGCATTCCAACAACCTCATCATTATTGTCTTTGAGCCTTACACCTCTGACACCAGATGCATTTCTTCCCATAGGTCTAGTTTTTCCCTCTTCAAACCTGATACATTTACCTGATTTTACAGCCATAAGGATTTGTGAATTCCCTGTTGTTAGTTTTGCTTCTAATAATTCATCTTCATCCTTAATTGTAATAGCATTTATTCCATTTGATCTTGGTCTTGAGTATTGTTCAAGAGATGTTTTTTTAACTTGTCCTTTCTTTGTACACATAATGACAAAATGATTATTAATATAATTTTCATCCTTTAAATCTTGTGTACATATGAATGCTTTGACTTTATCATCAGGTTCAATATTTATTAGATTTTGTATAGCTCTTCCTTTTGATAGTTTACTTCCTTCGGGAATTTCAAACACTCTCATCCAAAAACATTTACCTTTTTGAGTAAAAAACAACATGTATTGATGGTTAGTTCCTACGAATAAATATTCAAGAAAATCTTCACTTCTTGTTGTTGAACCTTTTTGACCTACACCACCTCTATGTTGAGTTTTGTATTCAGCTAATGGAGTTCTTTTAATATAACCAGCATGTGAAATTGTAAGAACAACCTTTTCATCAGGAATCATGTCCTCTATACTCAATTCTCCACCAGAAAATTCAATTAATGACCTTCTCTCATCTCCGTGTTTCTCCTTCATTTCTAAAAGCTCTTCTTTGATAATGTTCATTCTTCTATCCTTATCGCTTAAAATATCCTTGAGATCTTTTATCAATTCTAATAAACCATTAAATTCATCCCTTAATTTATTCTGTTCAAGGCCTGTCAACTGTCTTAATCTCATTTCTACAATTGCCTTTGACTGTGTCTCAGATAAATTGAATTCTTTAATTAAATTTTTTCTTGCATCATCAGCATTGGAAGATTTTTTTATTATTTCTATAACCTTATCAATATTATCTGACGCAATAATTAAACCTTCTAAAATATGTGCTCTTTCCTCAGCTTTCTTTAAATCAAACTTTGTTCTTCTTACAACAACATCATGTCTGTGCTCAACAAAATAACTTATCATTTCTTTAAGGTTCAGCAATTTGGGTCTACCATTTACTAATGCTATATTATTCACACTAAATGATGACTGAAGTGCTGTGTACTTATACAAAGTATTCAATACAATGTTTGGAATTGCATCTCTTTTAAGAATATAAACTATCCTCATACCTTTTCTATCAGATTCATCTCTAATATTTGAAATGCCTTCAATTTTTTTATCATTAACCAATTCAGCAGTTCTTTGAATCATGTCAGCTTTATTTACCTGAAAAGGAATTTCAGTTACGACTATACATTCACGACCATTAACTTCTTCAAATGATGCTTTTCCTCTCATTACTACTCTTCCTCTTCCTGTTTCGAATGCTTGCTTCACTCCATCATATCCATATATTACACCACCTGTTGGAAAATCAGGAGCTTTAACATGCTTAATCAGTTCATCAACTTCAATATCATTATTTTGGATATATGCAACAGTTCCATCAATAACTTCTGATAAGTTATGAGGAGGCATATTTGTGGCCATACCAACAGCTATTCCTGATGCTCCATTTACTAAAAGGCTAGGAATTTTAGTCGGTAATACAGTTGGCTCTTTAATTGAATCATCATAGTTTAATTGAAAGTCAACAGTATCTTTATCAAGGTCCTCGACCATTTCTTCCGATATTTTTTTTAGTCTTGCTTCAGTATATCTCATTGCCGCTGGACTATCACCGTCAATTGAACCAAAATTTCCTTGACCATCTACTAACATATATCTTAGACTCCATTCTTGTGCCATCCTAACCATTGTGTCATATACTGAACTATCTCCATGAGGATGATATTTACCTAATACCTCACCTACTATAAATGCTGATTTTTTGTATTTACTATTAGACCTTAATCCAAGTTCACTCATTCCAAATAAAACTCTTCTGTGTACTGGTTTTAGACCATCTCTTACATCAGGAAGAGCTCTAGAAACAATTACAGACATTGAATAATCAATGTACGCTGATTTCATAGCTTCTTCAATATTAATTGGGATTAATTTTTCACCTTCTGCCATAGTTGTTTTTTTGTATTTATAAAGATAATTATATGAGAAAAAACATGAAATTTATATGAGAAGGATTTTTATAAACTTATTAACATTTTTTTCGAGTTTTTAAGAATAATTTATTTTATTTTAGTTTAAGTATTTTAATTACTATTTTTGAGTTATGGACGATAATTTTTCATCAAGAGTTAAGGACGTTATTACATACAGCAAGGAAGAAGCCATAAGACTTGGTCATGATTTTATTGGAACTGAACATCTTCTACTAGGTATTTTAAGAGATGGTGGAGGAAAAGCTATTAAAATTTTAAATGCATTAGATATTGACTTGGATTTTCTTAGAAAAAAAATTGAAATTTTAAGTCCCCCAAATCCAATAATGAATTATGAAGAAAATTTAAGAAAAAATCTTCATTTAACAAGACAAGCTGAAAGAGCCTTAAAAACTACATTTCTTGAAGCAAAATTATTTCAAGGAAATTCTATAAATACCGCACATTTACTCTTGTGTATATTAAGAAATGAAAATGATCCTACTACCAAATTATTAGAAAAATTAAATCTAAGCTACGATATTGTTAAAGATCAGTTTAAAGAGCATATTTCAGAATCAAAAGACAGTTATGATGATGTCAGTTCATCTCAAACTTTTGATGATGAACCTGAAGATGATGAAAGTTCGATTGAACAAAACCCATTTAATGTTAAACCAAGCTCCAATAAATCAAAAAAATCAAAAACACCTGTTTTAGATAATTTTGGAAGAGATTTAACTCTTTTTGCATCAGAAGGCAAACTTGATCCGATAATTGGAAGACATAAAGAAATTGAAAGGGTTTCACAAATTTTAAGTAGAAGAAAAAAGAACAACCCCTTACTTATTGGTGAACCAGGTGTCGGAAAGTCAGCAATTGCAGAAGGATTGGCACTTAGAATTGTTGAAAGAAAAGTTTCGCGGCTATTATATAACAAAAGAGTGATTTCATTAGATTTAGCAAGTGTTGTTGCAGGTACTAAATACAGAGGTCAATTTGAGGAAAGAATGAAAGCTGTGATGAATGAAATTGAGAAAAATAAAGATATCATTTTGTTTATTGACGAAATACACACTATTGTTGGTGCAGGTGGTGCCATGGGAAGTCTAGATGCATCAAATATGTTTAAACCAGCTCTTGCCAGAGGTGAAATTCAATGTATTGGTGCTACAACGTTAGATGAGTACAGAAAATACATCGAAAAAGATGGAGCTCTTGAAAGAAGATTCCAAAAAATAATTGTTGAACCAACATCAGTTGGAGAAACAATTCAAATCCTGCAGGATATTAAATTAAAGTATGAAGATCATCACAACGTAAAATATACTGATGAAGCAATTGAGGCATGTGTAAAATTAACAGATAGATATATTAATGACAGAAACCTCCCAGATAAGGCAATTGATGCAATGGATGAGGCAGGGTCAAGAGTTCATATTACAAACATGGACGTTCCGAAAGAGATTGTCGATTTAGAAAAAAAATTGGAATCTGTTCGAATGAAAAAGAATAATGTAGTTAAAAATCAAAAGTATGAAGAGGCTGCCAGACTCAGAGATGATGAGAAAAAAATTGAAAAAGAGCTTTTGGATCAACAGAAAATGTGGGATGATGAATTGAAAAAGAAAAGAGAGCTTGTTTCTGAAGATAATATTATTGAAGTTGTTTCATTAATTTCTGGAGTTCCATTGAGAAAAATTGATCAAACTGAAAATGTTATTGAGTTTGACCTTGAAAGAAGCATAAAGGATAAGATCATTGGTCAAGATAAAGCTGTTGATGCTGTCGTAAATGCTATTCAAAGAAATAAAACTGGTTTAAAAGACCCTAATAAGCCAATAGGATCTTTTATATTTCTAGGGCAAACAGGTATTGGAAAAACCCAGTTGGCTAAATCTTTAGGTGAAGAACTATTCAACAATAAAGACTCATTAATAAGAATTGACATGAGTGAATACATGGAAAAATTTTCGGTTAGTAGGTTAATTGGTGCTCCTCCAGGATATGTTGGATATGAAGAGGGAGGGCAATTAAGTGAAAGAGTCAGAAGAAAGCCTTATTCGGTTGTCCTACTTGATGAAATTGAAAAAGCTCATCCAGATGTATTTAACATGCTTTTGCAGGTATTAGACGATGGATATTTAACTGATAGCGTTGGTAGAAAAGTTGATTTCAAGAATACTGTTATCATCATGACATCGAACATTGGAACTAGAAAACTTAAAGATTTTGGAACTGGTGTTGGTTTTGATACTGATTATAAAAAGAAAGATGAAAATAAATTATCTTCTGAGGTTTTGAAGAAAAGCTTAAGTAAAAAGTTTTCGCCAGAATTTCTAAACAGAATAGATGAAATAGTTGTATTTAATCAATTAACATCTCTGGAAATTGAGAAAATAGCTAAAATTGAAATCTCCAGCTTTGTTCAAAGATTGAAGGAAATTGATTACAATGTTAAAATTGATAATAAGGTATATAAATTTATTTCTGACAAAGGTTATGACAAAGAGTTTGGTGCAAGGCCAATAAAAAGAGCAATTCAAAAATATTTAGAAGATCCATTGGCTAAAAAAATTGTTACTGGTGAAATTAAAAAAGGTAACAAAATCAATATTACCCACATTAAAAATTCTGATTCATTAGATATAAAAATTATCTAATCCACATCAATTACATGGTATAATGAATACTTGGGAAGTTAGATATAAGCTAGAAAAAAGCGGCAAATATTTTTTCAGGGGCATAAAAGCTGTTTACCAACATGAAGCAAATGCAATATTTGATGCAGACATGCCAAACGCAATTAGATGTGGTAGTGCAAAAAAGAGTTCTTAAACTTTAGATTTTTTTCAAAAAAACGTAGTAATCTTTATCAATTTTGAGTGTATCTGAAATTGAAGGAATTTTTTTATAAGAAGAGTCAATCTCAATAAAAACTTTTTTATCATCTACAATTAGTTCAACCGGCATTTTAAAATTATCTACAACATTTATCCACCTACAGTTCAAGTTGCCATCTTCATAAAAATACTCAAGAGTCGGTATTCTAAAATCTCTCAGATATTGATTAAAAAATGTAGAGAGATCATATTTCATTTTATTTGAAATATAATTTTCTATTTGAGCTGTAGTTACAGTTTGGTGGTAAAACTCTTTATTTAAACCCCTTAGTATACTTCTCCACTTTTCATCATCTCTTGTTATTTGCCTCAGAGTATGTAAAATATTTGCTCCTTTCGAATACAAATCACTGCCCCTAAAATTAACTCCATATTTTCCTATAATCGGAGATCTATTTGAAATACTTGTCCTAGTTCCAATAACATATTCCGAAGCTGCTTCTTTTCCATAATGGTAATCCAAATATAAGTTTTCAGAGTATGTTGTAAAAGATTCATGAATCCACATGTCAGCAATATCTTTGTAAGTTATATTGTTAGCAAACCATTCATGCCCTGCTTCATGTATAATAATATAATCAAACTTTAATCCCCAACCAGTTCGAGATAGATCTCTACCAAGATATCCTTTCATATATTTATTTCCGTAAGTTATTGAACTTTGATGCTCCATTCCGAGATAAGGAACCTCAACTATCTTAAAACTATCTTCATAAAATGGATATGGACCAAACCAGTATTCAAATGCCTGCATCATTTTGATTGCGTCTTTAAATTGTGATTTTGCCCTTAAAATATTATCTCTTAGCACATAATAAATCATATCTAAATCTCCTTTTTCACCTTTATAAACCTCAGAAAATTCAACATAATCACCAATGTTTATATTAACACCATAATTATTTATTGGATTTGAGACAAACCAATGAAAAGTTTTTGTTTCTCCTAAATCTTCAATAGATCTTAATCTACCATTAGAAACATTTGTTAGCTCTTTAGGGACATTAACACTAATTAACATGCTATCAACCTCATCATACATATGATCTTTATTAGGCCACCAAATGCTCGCCCCGATTCCTTGATTACTATTTGCAACAAAATGTTTTCCATTTGAGTCTCTAGTCCATGTCAAACCTCCATCCCATGGTGGTCGCACTGCAACTTTTGGGTTTCCCTCGTAAAAAACCTTTATGGAATTTACGCTACCTTTTTTTTGTTTTTTCTTCAATTTAATGAAATGTGAATATCCGTCTAATCTGAAAGTTAAATCCTTATTGTCTTGAGTAACCTTAGTGATTTTCAAAGGTTTTTGTAAATCAATTTGAATTTCATTATGAGATTCAAGAACCCTGTATTGAACAATGTTGCTTCCTTTAATAAATTTATTATCAGGATCAACGATAATGTCTAAATGATAATAAGTTAAATCCCACCATGCTCTTTGCGGGGTTATTGATCCTCTTAGTGTGTCTTGTCTAGTAAAATTTTGAGAAAAAACTAAAATGGGTAAAGCAAAAAGTAAATAAAACAAATTCTTTTTCATAATATCAATAAAGTATTTTCATGTCATATAAAAGATCCTCCAAGGTTGGCCCCTTTTTTAATCCTCTTTGAGTTGTTATTATAATCACTCCATTAGACCCCTTGACACCATATGGAGCAACATCAATTGCGTTTTTTAAAACTGTAACTGAATAGACCTCAGAGCCATTAATTAAAGCCAACATATCAAGACCTGGAAATTTAGGATTGGCACCTATTGGAGTGTTATCATATGGAATACCATCAACAATAATCAATGGAGCGTTATTGCCTATTAATGAACCATTACCCCTAATTCTAATGTAACTTGGAGCACCAGGGGTTCCAGATTGAGTTAATACTGTCAATCCAGCAACTTTTCCTTTAATTTCATTATCGATAAAAATTTGTGAAAAAGATATGAATGAAAATGTAAAAAAAATAAAAGTTAAAATGTAGTTTTTTAAAAAAATCATTTTGTAAAGTAATAAAAATTGATCTTAATTTGTATTGAAATTTATGAAAAAAACATCTCTCTACAATAATCACATAAATCTAAACGCTAAAATGGTTGATTTTGGTGGATTTAATATGCCAATTCAGTATTCTGGTATTTCAATTGAACATAATGCAGTTAGAAATGATGTTGGAATATTTGATGTGTCTCATATGGGCGAATTTATTCTAAATGGAAATGATTCTTTAAATTTTCTTGAATATGTTTGCTCAAATGACATTAGTAGCATTGAGATAGGAAGAGCTCAATACAATTGTTTAGTAAACCCTAGTGGAGGAATTGTTGATGATTTAATTGTATACAGGACTGATGTAACTAAATTTATGTTAGTTGTAAATGCTGCCAATATTCAAAAAGATTGGATGTGGTTGAATACAAATTTAAAACGATTTGATTGTACAATTACAGACGTTTCAGAAAGTACTGGACTAATTTCAATTCAAGGTCCTAAATCACTCATTCTTATTTCAGAGTTGTTTGATTGTAAATTTGAAAACTTAAAAAAATTTTCTTTTAAAAATATTATTTTTCAAAATGAAAATATTATGGTATCAAACACGGGTTACACTGGTTCACCTGGATATGAGCTTTATGCACACAATAAAATAATTCCAAATGTTTGGGAACAATTATTAAATAAAGGTGAGAAATATAATATTAAACCAATAGGATTAGGTGCGAGAGATACTTTACGCATGGAAATGGGTTACTGTTTATACGGAAAAGATATTGACGATAAAACCACACCGTTTGAAGCTAAATTAATGTGGATCACTAACCTAAAGAAAGAATTTATTGGAAAAGAAAAAGTTCTTAGTTCAATTGAAAATTCATCAAAAACCATGATAAATTTTAAAATGATTGAAAGAGGTATTCCAAGAAATGGTTACGAAATAAAAAATGAGAAAGGAGTCAAAATCGGATTTGTTACCTCTGGAACATTCTCACCGTCAAATAAAGTGGGATTAGGAATTGGCTATATCAATGATAGTTATAAAATTAGTGATAAAATCTTTATTTCAATAAGAAACAAATTAGTAAAAGCAGAAATAATAAAACTTCCAATAAATCATGGGTAGAGCTTTTGAATTTAGAAAAGCAAGAAAACTTAAGCGCTGGTCATCAATGGCAAAAACATTTACCAGAATTGGCAAAGATATCTCTCTAGCTGTTAAAGAAGGTGGCCCTAACCCTGAATCAAATTCAAGACTCCGAGCAGTTATTCAAAATGCAAAGGCTGCCAATATGCCAAAAGAAAATATAACTCGTGCAATTAAAAATGCATCTGAAAAAAGCACAGACAATTATAAAGAAATTGTTTTGGAAGGTTATGGTCCTCACGGAATTGCCATAATTATTGAGTGTATAACTAATAATAATAACAGGACTGTTGCAAACATTAGAAGTTATTTTAATAAATGTAATGGTAGCCTTGCAACAAGTGGATCAGTTGAATTTTTATTTAATAGGTATTCTACATTTAAAATAGAAAACAATGTTGAGCAAGATGATCTGGAATTTGAATTAATTGACTATGGATTAGAAGAAATTGTTATTGATAATGATAAAAATCATCTTATTATATATGCAAGTTTTGATTCATTTGGAGAAATTCAGAGTGAATTAGAAAAAAGGGATATAATAATCATCAACTCTGGATTCGAAAGGATTGCTAACAATTATAAAGACTTGAATGAGGATCAAAAAAGCGATATAGACAAGCTTTTAGAAATGTGTGAGGGTGATGATGATGTGCAAAATGTTTATCATAACATTGGAAATTCATGAATATTCTTTGATTTTCCCCACTGATCCAATAAAATTTTTTTTCAAATTTTTAAAATCCAAATCCTTATTATTTGTTAATTCATATGGCTTTGAAAAGGTAACTGTTCTATCAGGAAAATTTAATGAAATACATACAACAGGTACATTGGATTTTTTTGCAATGTAGTAAAATCCTGTTTTCCAGTTTTGCACTTTTTTTCTAGTTCCCTCAGGTGAGATTGCTAATTTAAATTTTTTTCTTCTATTGAAAATATCAGATATTTGATCTACTGTATTAGTATTACTATTTCTGTTTACAGGAATTCCACCAAGATAATTCATGATTAAATTTAAAGGAAAAATAAACAGCTCTTTTTTTCCAATAAACTTAATATCCTCGTTAATAACATTTCTAATTGCTAAACCTAAAAAAAAATCAACCCAATGTGTATGCGGACCTGCAATCAAAACACACTTTTTATCAAGTTTTTTGAAGTCAATAATTTTCCATTTAAAAATTTTAAAAAAAATAAATTTTATCATTTTTTATTAAGCATTGATTTTGCCTTATTAAAGTCATCTATGGTGTCAATTGATATTTGTTCATGATCTATTTCAATCATATGTATATTGTAACCATGTTCGATAATTCGTAAAGCTTCAATCATTTCAGTAAGTTCCAAATTTGTTTGCTTGAATTTTTTGAATTTATTTAAAAATGAATTCCTAAATGCATAAATACCAATGTGCTTAAAGTAATTAACGTTGTTTTCAACGCGCTTATAAGGTATAATACTTCTAGAAAACATTAAAGAATTATTGTTTTTATCAACTACTACTTTAACGTTGTTTGGATTATTAATTTCCTCAACAGAAATTAATTTAGTCATCAATGATATAACATTGATTTTATTTTCAATGTCATTCTTGAACGTATTAATTATTTTTGATAGATCCTCTTTTAAAACAAAAGGCTCATCACCTTGGACATTAATAATAATATCACTTTTAAATTTCTTTGAAAATTCAGCTATTCTGTCAGTTCCAGTGTTATGATCTTCTTTGCTTTTAAGAAATTTTATATCAAATTCTTTTAAAACATTTATTATATCATCTGAGTCCGTGACTACAACTACCTCATCAAATAGTTTAGTTGAGTAAATGTTTTGATAGGTTCTAACAATTACCGGTATTCCACCAAGATTTTTAATAAGTTTTTTTTCAAGTCTAGTTGAATTTAGTCTTGCAGGGATTAAAGCAGAAACCGTCACATTTTAAATTTGATGAAAGATAATAAAAACATATAATAAAAGATTCAAATAAATGATTTTCATAAATTAAAAAAAATTGTAGTTTTGTTTTGACCTATGAAAAAATTCCTACAACAACTATTTGAAATAACTGAGAAATATAGAAAACAAATTACATATGTTCTTTTCTTTTTTTCTGCTTTGCTTGTTTTCGCAATTTATCAATCTATCAACTCTCCTATTGAGTTCAATAAAGTAAAAAACGAAAGATATTTGAAGGTAATTGACAGACTAAAAGACATAAGAAATGCTCAAGTTGCTTTCAAAAGCGTAAACGGTATTTATTCTAACAGTTTTGAGGAATTAGTAAAGTTCGTTGATTCAGCACAATTTACAATTATACAAAAAAGAGATTCAAGTTATATGCAGTATGATAGAATATACAGAATTGACATGTTAAGAGAAGTTATTGTAATTGATACTCTAGGATATGTCTCGGTTAAAGATTCTTTATTCTCAGACACTGACAGCTACAAATTAATGGCATCTATTCCAATTGAAGGTATTGATGATAAATTCAAGTTAAAGGCTGATATAATTGATAAAAATGGATATAACGTACCAGTTTTTGAGGTTAGGGTATCGAAAGACTTAATATTGTTTGATCAAAATAAGGATTTAATTACCCAAGAAAAGCAAACGGTTTCAGTAGATGGTGTTAACGGACCTGATATTGTTCTCGGATCTTTATCAGATGTGAGTACAAACGGTAATTGGCCTACAACATTTGATTTTGAAAGAAAATAAAAACAAGAAAGTTAACTTAGAGCTTTCATTAGGAAACCACTTTATATCATTATTTACTAAAGATCCAGAGTCTGATTCTTTTCAGTATTCCAGAAAAGATTTCGAAAAGAGAATTAAAACAAACGCACTAACATCTACTCTAAATTCATTTTTAAAAGAAAATAATATTAATTATGATAATGTAGAAAATATCAAACTTTATCAGGAAAATGAATTATTTACTTTAGTACCAGAGGAATTATTTGATGAAAAAGAGAAAAAAACCTATTTGAAATATATAACAAAAGTTAAAAAAACTGATTTTATTTCTAATGATAACATTGAAGAATTAAAAATTAAAAACGTTTATATTCCTTATGTTAACATCAATAATTTTCTAGTGGATATATTCAAAAATATCGATTACTATCACTTTAATAGTATTTTAATTAAAAAAGTTTTTCATATAAAAAATGACAAGTCATTCTTTGCTTATGTAGATAACAATAAGCTTAAAATTATCATTTTCAACAAGGATGAATTGATTTTTTTTAATTCCTATGAAATTGAAAGCGAAACTGATATTATTTACTTTTTATTATTGTCAATTAAAGAAAAAGGATTAGAAATAAAAGAGACGCAAATCAATTTTATACTTGACAAAAAAAATGATTTATTATTGGAGATAGCAGATAAATTTTTTGATAATTTCGAAATTATCAATAATAAAAAAATTGACTTTATATATTCGGAATGAGAATTATTGGAGGGAACAGTGGTGGAATTAGGATTAACTTTCCCAAAAATATAAACTTAAGACCTACTACAGACAGGTGTAAAGAAGCTCTTTTTAATATTTTAAATAATGAATTTGATTTTAAAAGTATTAAAATTCTTGACTTATTTAGTGGAACTGGAGGTATTAGTTATGAGTTTGCATCAAGAGGAACCAAAAAAATTGTATCAGTTGATAAAAATATAAAGTCTTTAAATTTTATAAAAAAATTTAGTGAAGATCAAAAGTTTAATATTTCCATAATTAAATCTGATGTATTTATGTACATAAAAAAAATCAATACAGAATTTGATATAATTTTTGCTGATCCTCCCTACAACCTTGAATACACAAAATATTTGACAATGATCAATGAAATATTTAAGAAAAATTGTTTAAAATCCGATGGATATTTAATTATAGAACATTCATCAAAAAAGGTTTTTAATAAAATCCAATGTTTCAATAAATCTAAGAAATATGGAGACTCTACCTTTAGTTTTTTTGCAAATTAAATTATTGATTATCAGTATATTCTCTACAAAAAATTAAAGCTTATTTACAAATTATTTATTTTTATTTTTTCCTACTTTAAAAAGGTATTCTTTGTCAGCTTTAGACAAGCTATCATATCCAGAATCTGATATTTTATCTAAAATTGAATCAATTCTTTTTTGATCAAAATTTGACGAACGCTTATCATTAGTGATTATATTATTTGATGTTTTTTTGCTCTTAAAATTTTTAAAAAAAGACTTTACTAAATCTTGTCCCTTATTGTATCTAATACAATAATAATAACCCCAAACTGCACCTCCGATATGAGCAATATGTCCTCCTGAATTATTAATAGGTATTTGAATGATATCATAAAGAAATAAAAATAATGCTATGTATATAATTTTTACATCAAAAAAGAATATTCTAATTATACGTTGCGGGTTATATGATGCTAAATAAAATAGAACACTCATAACACCTGCTGAAGCTCCAATCATTACTGAATCTACCCCATTAAAAGCAGGAAATACATTATAACTTAAAACATAAGTTAAACCTCCGATAACTATTCCGCTCAAATATAAATTTTTAAAGAGTTTATCACCAAATAAATTATTGAGGATTTTTCCGAAATAATATAAAATAATCATATTCCAAAAAATATGACTAAAACTTCCATGTAAAAAACCATAAGTTATAAATGACCAAGGTTTAAAAATCAGCTTACTTAAGTCAGCATCGATTGTGAACCAGCTGAGTATATCAAGATTCTTTATGTTAAATAAAAAAAGAAAAGTATTTAAAATAAATGGTATTATGTATAAAACAATATTTAAGACAATTATCTTCTCTACGAGACTCAGAGTTGAAATAAAGATATTGATTCTATTTTTTAGTTCCATCTCTTATTGTTAAATTGATTTTTTTTCCAATACCACATCATTAGAAAACCTGTAATTGCTCCACCCAAATGAGCAAAGTGAGCTATTGGCCCTATTGATGCTGATGTAAACCCAAAAAACACATCTCCTAAAATTATGATTGGTACTAAAAACTTGGCTTTCACAGGAATTGGAGGAAACAACAACATCAGTTTTGAGTTTGGAAACATGAACGTAAAAGCAACTAAAACACCATATATTGCTCCAGAGGCTCCAACCATTACCGAGTTATAATCATTATAAACGCTCGCAAGGCTTTCTTTTGAAACATATTCAAAAACTGAAGTGTTAACTTTTCCAGATCTAAATAATTCTACTATTGATTCATTTGATAAACCATTTTCAGCTAGAGCTGATGTGATTGATTCAATATTTAAATAATAAGCTAACATTTGAATAACTGCTGCTCCTAAACCTGATGACAGATAAAAAAATATAAACTTATTTGTTCCCCAGATATTCGCTAATGTAGAGCCGAACATCCATAAACCAAACATATTAAACAAAAGATGTGCCTCGTTGCCGTGCATAAACATATGAGTTAACATTTGAGAGATAAAAAACTTATCATTCTCGATGTAGTGAAGAGCTAAAAAATCAGTACTAATTTGACCAGAAAACTTGGTTCCAATAAAGAAAATAATATTTATTATAAGCAGATGCTTAATTATTTGTGGTGTATTTCCCATTAAATAAATCTTTTTTTAATATCATTATCTTCAATTGAAATATATATCTTTTTTCCAAGGGGAGTAACCATTGAATCCTTACATGCAAATAATTGGTTTAATAGTAGGGTTTGCTCCTTTTCATTTTCTAAATGTTTTAAATTTAGGGATTTTGAAATGCATATTAACTTAGCTAAGTAATCATTAATACTTGTTGAATGATCTGAGTAGTTTAAGATATCATTCTCAATTAGTTCATTAAAAAAATCATTAACCATATTACAATTAAAAACTGGGTGAATACCAGTTATCTCAATTTCATTCGCGTTAAATTTTTCAAAAATGAAGCCAAGGTGACTTAAAATATCTTTCAATTTAAATAAAACTTGAAAATCAATATTACTATAAGATAAGCTTATTGGAAAGATAAGAGTCTGCGATACGTTCTTCTTGTTATTAATTTCAGAAAGAATTCTTTCATATAAAACCCTCTGATAAGCTTTTTTAATGTCAACAATTAATAATTCTGATTTTGTTTTTGTTACAATAAACTTTTTTAAAAAATTAAAATTCGAATAATGCGTAGAATCTTGTAAATCTTTTTCAGAAAAAATTTCCTTTGATGAATTCCAGTTTTGGATATTTAATTCGGATTTTTCTATATTTTCTTTATTTTCATTTTCATTAAAAGGATCATAATTATTGTCAAAATCGACTTTGGGTACTTTCAAGTTTTTTAAACTTAATGATGGAGAGGAAATATTAATATTATTACTAAAATCAATATTTGGAGCTACATTAAATTTCCCTAAAGAATGTCTAATACAAGATCTTAGAATTGCATACAAGGAACTCTCATTTTCAAACTTTACTTCAATCTTATTAGGATGAACATTTACATCAATAGTTTGTGTTGGAACATCGATAAAAAGAATATAAGAGGGTCTACTTTCAGGCTTTATCAACCCCTCATAGGCAGTCATGATTGAATGATTTAAATAATTATTTTTAACATATCTTCCATTTACAAAAAAATACTGCATTGATCTTGATTTATTTAAATATTCAGGCTTCAAGACATAACCCTTAATTTTTACAATATCAGTATTTTCATCAATCGGTACCAATTTTTTATTTATGCTGTTTGTAAACAAACGTATCACCCTCTCTTTAAGGTTTGACTTCTTCAACTTGTACAAATCATTGTTATTATGCCTAAGTGAAAATGAAATCTCTGGATGGCATAAAGATTGTCGAGTAAACTCATTCATAATATGTCTTAATTCGACATTATCAGATTTTAAAAATTTTCTTCTAGCTGGTAAATTATAAAATAAGTTTCTAACGCTTATTCTTGTACCGTTTAAACCACTTTCTTCCTTCTTATCAACTATTGAACTATCAATAACTGAGATAATATTTCTAATTCCATTTTTATTATTTGATGATGATATTATAATTTTTGCAACAGAAGAAATACTTGCTATGGCTTCCCCTCTAAAACCTTTGCTGGTCAACGAAAACAAATCAGAAGATGATTTAATTTTTGACGTAGTATGTTTTAAAAAACACAAACAAAGATCTTTATTATTCATTCCATCACCATCATCACTAATTTCAATGAGCGATTTACCAAAGTCCTTTACAATTACATTAATATTTTTAGCATTAGCATCAATTGAATTTTCAATAAGTTCTTTTAATACTGAAGAAGGGCGTTGAATAACTTCTCCAGCAGCAATCTTGTTAATTAAATCATCAGATAATTTATGTATTAATCCTTTCATTTCATGAAAATCGATAAATCAAAGTCAATTATATAAAGAAAAATTAATGTAAGAAGAATAATAATAAAAAGGATAGTTTTTGAAAATAAACTATTTGAACGGTTTCTGAATCTTAACCTTGCCTCCTCCCATGCATTTGACTTGTCAAAAACACTATTTGATTCTCTATGTTTAGAATAAGCTGAATCAAATCCATATATATTAGATTTATTTGATTTTGAATATCTTGGGGAATATCTGAACTTTTTATTCCGAGGTCTTTTAAAAATATTTATTAAACTCACTTATTTTTTTAAATAAATTTACAAAAAATGACTTCAAGTATAATCTAAAAATTCCTAAAGTAATCCTTATCTTTGACAAATTATGGAAGGAAAAATAAAACAATTAAAAAATTTACTTTCCAAAGAGAATAAAATTGTAATAACTACTCATACCAACCCCGATGGGGATGCCATAGGAAGCAGTTTAGCTCTATTCCACTTATTTAAAAAAATGAGTTTAAATGTTAAAGTTATTACTCCAAATCAACATCCGGGATTCCTAGATTGGGTTCCAGGATGCGAACACATAATTGTTTACGAAAACAATGTGGAATTAGCTAAAAAAACAATTAATAATTCTAATTTAATTTTTACACTTGATTTTAATGATTTAAGTAGATCTGGAAAAATTGCAGAAAATATTGATTTAGAAAATCATAAATTAGTTATGATTGACCATCACCAATCACCAAATGACTATGCTACTGTTATGTTTTCACACCCAGAGATCTCATCAACATGCGAATTAATTTTCAATATAGCCGTCAACTTGGGAAAAAAGGAATTAATTAATAAGGAAATTTCAACATGTTTATATCTTGGTATGATGACAGACACTGGATCATTTCAATATAATGGTGTCAATGGAAAAACTCACAATACACTATCTTTTTTACTGGAAAAAGGTATAGATCATAGTAAAATTTATAATAATATATATAATAGCAATAGTCTCAGTAAATTAAAAATACTGGGTTGTGCTATTAAAAATTTATCATTAATTAACGATAAAAAAACTAGTTATACATTTTTAACAAAAAAAGAATTAAAACAAAATCAGTACAAAAAAGGTGATTCTGAAGGAATTGTGAATTATGGGCTTTCACTAAAAAACATTCACTTTACTGCTATTTTCATTGAAGATGAACTCGAAATTAATCTAATTAAAATTTCATTCAGATCTAAAAATGAATTTCCTTGCAATAAATTTGCAAAAGAATTTTTCTCTGGTGGAGGTCATAAAAATGCAGCTGGAGGAAAATTTGAGGGAACTATTGTAAATGCAATTAAAAAATTTAAATCATCTTTGAAAACATTTAAAACTAAATAATTATGCGTTTGATAAGACACTTTTTTATAATAATATTAATAATCAATTTTTCATGTAATATGTCACAAAAAAATAATAACGATACAATCCATGCATCTATAGAAACTTCAAAAGGAACAATAAAAGCTAATTTATATTATGATCTTACCCCAGTAACTGTAGCAAATTTTATCTCACTTACAGAGGGTGAGAACAAAGAAGTAAGTGAACAATATAAGGGCAAAAAATATTACAATGGTATTACTTTTCACAGAGTTATTCCAGACTTCATGATTCAAGGCGGAGATCCAACAGGAACTGGATCAGGATCTCCTGGTTATAAATTCAAGGATGAGTTTATTGAAGAACTTAAACATAATTCTGCTGGAATATTATCTATGGCAAATGCAGGTCCAGCAACAAACGGTAGTCAATTTTTTATTACACATAAAGAAACACCATGGTTAGATGGTGTACACACAGTCTTTGGAAAAGTAGTTGATGGTCAAGAAATAGTTGATAAAATTGAACAAGGAGACTCCATTATTAATATTGAAATTATAAGAGAAGGTAGTAGTGCAAAGAGATTTAATGCTCCAAAAATTTTTAGTAATCACTTCAAAGAAGAAGAAAAAAGAAAAAAGGAAGCTGAAAAAGCCCTTGAAAAACTTAAAAATAATGTTTCTAACATCCATAAAGAACTTAAAGAAAAGGCTACAGAAACTTCAACTGGACTTAAATTTTTTATTAATGAAAAGGGAAATGGAGATATGGTTGATGAAAATAAGACAATATTAACTCATTATGCTGTATACTTTGAAGATGGGAACTTATTAGATACCTCAATTCTTGATATTGCTGAAAAATATAATATGTTTGATAGCAGAAGAGCTCAGGCTGGAGGGTACTCGCCTATAGAGGCAAAAGTTGGTCCAAAAGATATGATGATTCAAGGATTTAAAGAAGGTTTAAAACTTCTGAAAATTGGTGATAAAGCGACATTATTTTTACCTTATTATCTTGCATATGGTGAAACAGAGTCAAGAGGAATTCCTGCTAAATCGAACTTAATTTTTGAAGTAGAAATTGTAGATCAAAAATAATAATGACCAGAAAATCAAAGATATTTAAATTTGTTTTT
>CACCIQ010000001.1:2500-126454 GCA_902546095.1 uncultured Bacteroidota bacterium | reverse complement strand
TTTAGCCAAAAAAAAAGAAATTTATTCAAATATAACCCCATGGCAAAGGGTTCAATTATCAAGACACCCATCTCGACCTTATACCCTAGATTACCTTGACTTTATTACAGACAATAATTTTTTGGAGCTTCATGGAGATAGAAATATTTCTGATGATAAAGCAATGATTGGAGGCTTAGGTAAAATTGATGATCAAACTTTTATGTTTATAGGTCAACAAAAAGGAAATAACATTAAAACTAGGCAATACAGAAATTTTGGAATGGCTAACCCTGAAGGTTATCGTAAAGCATTGAGGCTAATGAGATTAGCTGAAAAGTTTAATATTCCAATAGTGACAATGATAGATACGCCTGGTGCATATCCTGGTATAGAGGCTGAAGAAAGAGGACAAGCAGAAGCTATCGCAAGAAATCTTTATGAAATGTTTAATATTAAAACTCAAATAATTGTTATTGTGATTGGTGAAGGTGCCTCGGGTGGGGCATTAGGAATTGGTATTGGAGATAGAATAATGATGCTTGAAAATACTTGGTATTCAGTGATTTCACCAGAATCATGTTCTTCCATTTTGTGGAGAAGTTGGGATTTCAAAGAAGAGGCAGCCAATGTTTTAAAATTAACTCCTAAAGACATGAAGGAAAATAAACTAATTGATAAAATAATAAAGGAGCCTCTGGGTGGTGCACATCAAAACAGGGAAAAAGTTTTTAATACTGTAAAAAAAGAAATATTAAATACATATAACGATCTTAAAAAGAAAAAAATGAAAAATTTACTTGATGATAGACTTGAGAGATTTACTAAAATGGGTGTTTTTAGTGAATAGTTTATTTCTATTAACAAATTTTTCATACTTATTAACATTTATATGTTTGTTTTATTTGCCTGTTAAATTATTCTTTCGTAATTGAATTTTTTAAGTTAGTTAAATGAAAAGAGTTGAAAATTTAAAATCATCATCAATTTCAAATAGTCCAGCAATTTTTTCAATGCAAAAAGGGAAATTACCTCCCCAAGCTGTAGATCTTGAGGAAGTCGTTTTAGGAGCTATGATGATTGATAAAAAGGGCGTAGATGAAGTTATTGATATTTTACAACCTGATGCTTTTTATAAAGATAGTCATAAGATTATTTTCAATTCTATTATAAATTTATTTGACAAGCAGGAGCCGATAGATATTAAAACTGTATCTCATCAATTAAAAAAGGAGGGAAAGTTAAACTCCATAGGTGGTGACTATTACTTAGTTGAACTTACTCAAAAAGTTTCGTCTTCTGCACATATAGAATTTCATTCAAGAATAATTTTACAAAAATTCATTCAAAGAAGATTAATTCAAATATCTAATGAAATTATTGAAGATTCATATGATGAAACATCTGATGTTTTTGACTTACTTGATAGTGCGGAATCGAAGATTTATGATATTTCTCAAGGAAATTTAAAAAAGAATACCCAAACAGCTGAGGATTTAGTAATTCAAGCAAAACAAAAAATTGAAGAAATATCGAAAAAGGAGGGTTTAAGTGGTATTGCATCTGGATTTTATGAAATTGATAAATTGACTTCTGGTTGGCAACCAAGTGATTTAGTTATCATAGCGGCAAGGCCTGGAATGGGAAAAACAGCATTTACCTTATCCATGGCAAGAAATATGTCAGTTGAAAATAACATTCCTGTTGCTTTCTTCTCATTAGAAATGTCATCACTTCAATTAATAACAAGGTTAATTTCATCTGAAACAGGGCTTAACTCTGAGAAATTAAGGACTGGAAAACTTGAAAAATTTGAGTGGGAACAGTTAAATGTTAAAGTTTCAAATTTAGAGAATGCTCCTTTATATATTGACGATACACCTTCTTTATCAATATTTGAATTGAGAGCAAAAGCAAGAAGATTATCTTCTCAATATGGTATTAAGTTGATTGTATTGGACTACCTACAATTAATGACGCTTGGAGCTAGTCAAAAAAGCGGTAACAGAGAACAAGAAATTTCAACAATCTCTAGAAATTTAAAAGCCTTGGCAAAAGAATTAGATATACCTATCATAGCTTTATCTCAGCTTTCTAGAGCCGTTGAGCTTAGAGGTGGTGTAAAAAGACCGATTCTTTCTGATTTAAGAGAATCAGGTGCAATTGAGCAGGATGCGGATATTGTATCATTTTTATATAGACCTGAGTATTATAAGATGGATGAATGGGATGATGAAGATCATTCTCCTGCATTAGGTCAAGCTGAATTTATAGTAGCTAAACATAGAAATGGTGGCCTAAATTCTATTAAATTAAAGTTTATTAGCTCTCTTGGTAAATTTGAGAATTTAGGTTCTTATGACAATCCATTTGAATACGAGTCAAAACTCAATCAAGATCAAAAAATCAATCCAGATCAAGCATTTGAAAGTGGAAGTTATAGAAGTGATGATGAGGAAAATCCTTTCTAAGCTTTTAAATTTTTAATAATTGTTGAAAATTTTTCAGGGTCGTTCATTGCTATATCAGCAAGGACCTTTCTATTAATTTCAACCCCTTGAATTTTTAATTTATTTATTAGTTCGGAGTAGCTAAGACCATGTTGTCTAGCTGCGGCATTAATTCTTGTAATCCATAATGATCTAAATACTCTTTTCTTATTTTTTCTATCTCTATATGCGTAGCTAAGACCTTTTTCAACTGCATTTTTAGCAATTGTATAGACATTTTTTCTTCTCCCGAAATAACCCTTAGCTTTTTTTAAAATTTTCTTTCTTCTTTTTCTAGAAGCTACTGAATTTGATGATTTTGACATTTTAATTATATTTTTGGTTGAGGTGCCCTAAATTGGGTCTTTGAATTTTACCTTTAACCGGTTATACAAATTATTTTAATCTCAATTGTTTTTTTATACTTCCCAAATCACTATCACTAACGAGAGATGAGTGAGTCAACTTCAATTTTCTTTTTTTAGATTTTTTTGTAAGAATATGATTTTTAAAAGCATGTTTTCTTTTAATCTTTCCAGTGCCGGTAACTTTAAATCTTTTTTTTGCGCTAGATTTAGTTTTTTGTTTACTCATTCTATTTCTTTTTAGCTTTTTTTGGGGACACAAACATAATCATTTTTTTTCCTTCTAGCACAGGTAATTGCTCAACTTTTCCATATTCTTCTAACTCTTGGGCTAATTTTAGTAATAAAATCTGACCCTGCTCCTTAAAAATAATTGATCTTCCTTTAAAAAAAACAAACGCTTTTAATTTTGCACCATCCTCAAGAAATTTGATTGCATGTTTTTTCTTGAACTCATAATCATGAATATCAGTTTGTGGTCCAAACCTTATCTCTTTAACAACTACCTTTTGAGTTTTTGCTTTAAGGTATTTTTCCCTTTTTCTTTGATCATAAAGAAACTTTTTGTAATCAAGTGCTTTACAGACAGGAGGTGTTGCATTTGGTGATATTTCAACTAAATCTGTCTCTAAATTTTTTGCGATAGACAGCGCTTTTTCAGTGGGGTAGATGCCTATTTCTACATTATCACCCACAAGCCTTACCTCAGAGGCTTTAATAAACTCATTTATATTATGAGGGTTTTTTTTAATTACTCTCCCTTGACGTCTTCCTCTTTTTCTTCTTAGTGGTGCTATGGCTTTTGATTTAGGTTAATTATTATATGATTTTTCTTCTTCTTTTTTTATAAAGTTAATCAATTCGTCAATATTCATTTCTCCAATATCATCACCGCCCAAAGCACGTATTGAAATACTATTATTCTTTATTTCTTTATCTCCAATAATACCCATGTATGGTATTTTATTTTGTTCACTATCTCTAATCTTCTTACCGACAGTTTCGTTTCTACTATCTAAAGTTGCACGAATTTCAGCTTTTTCGAGAAAACCTGAAACTTTTTCAGCATATTTTTCATGTTTTTCACCAACACTAATAAGGATTATTTGATTTGCAGTCAACCATAGTGGAAAAATCCCTGCAGTATGTTCTATAAGAATTGCAACAAACCTTTCTAGGCTTCCAAATGGAGCTCTATGGATCATAACTGGTCGTTCATCTTTATTTTCTTTGTTTTTAAATGTTAAATCAAATCTTTCTGGAAGATTATAATCAACTTGAATTGTTCCTAGTTGCCATTTTCTATTTAGTGCATCTTTAACCATAAAGTCTAACTTTGGTCCGTAAAATGCTGCCTCCCCATACTCAATTTTATAATTTAATTTTTTGCCTTTTGTAGCTTTTATTATTGCTTCTTCAGAAAGTTTCCACATTTCATCAGTTCCAATATATTTATCATTATTTTCTTTGTCTTTCAAAGAAATTTGAACTTCATAATTCTTAAAGCCTAATGTGTTAAAAACATGTAATACTAAATCAATTACTTTCTCAAATTCATTAATTAGTTGGTCTTGCGCGCAAAAAATGTGAGCATCATCTTGAGTGAAACCTCGAACTCTGGTTAAACCATGAAGTTCACCACTTTGCTCATACCTGTAAACTGTCCCAAATTCAGCATATCGTTTAGGTAAGTCTCGGTAACTCCATTGCTCAGATTTGTAAATTTCACAATGATGTGGACAGTTCATCGGTTTTAACAAAAATTCTTCATCAGAACTCGGGGATTTGATCGGCATAAAACTACTTTCACCATACTTTTGAAAATGACCAGATGTTTCATAAAGTTTTTTATTACCTATATGAGGACTTATAACCATTTCATAACCAGCTTCTTTTTGGGCTTTATTTAAGAATTCTTCCAATCTTTTTCTTAATTCTGCTCCTTTTGGTAACCAAAGTGGAAGTCCCAATCCAACTTGTTTTGAAAATGTAAATAATTTAAGTTTTTTTCCAATTACTCTATGATCTCTTTTTTTTGCTTCTTCCATCAGACTTAGGTATTCTGTCAAAAGTTTTTGCTTAGGAAAAGAAATTCCATATATCCGAGTTAGTTGTTTATTTTCCTCATTACCTCTCCAATACGCTCCAGCAACATTAAGCAATTTAACTGCTTTTATGTAGCCTGTAGATGGTATATGACCACCTTTACATAGGTCTGAGAAGTTAGCGTGGTCACAAAATGTAATTTTTTTATCATGAAGACCTTTAATAAGTTCTATTTTATATTGATTATTATTTTTCTTGTAGAAATTTAAGGCTTCCTCTTTTGAGCATTCTCTTAATGTAAATTTATGATCTTTTCTTGCTTCCTCAATCATCATTTTTTCAATCTTATCAAAATCATTTTCTGATATTGATTCATCACCTAAATCAACATCATAATAAAAACCATTTTCTATTGGAGGACCAATTGTTAATTTTGATTTAGGATATAACTCAAGTATAATCTGGGCAAATAAGTGGGCTGAAGAATGCCAAAAAGCGCTTTTGCCTTTCAAATCATCCCAAAAATGAAATTCAATTTTACCATCCTCATTTAATTCGGTGTTAGATTCAACTTGTTTTCCATTAAAAGAAGCACTCAAAAGTTTTTTTGAAAGAGAATTGCTAATACTTTCAGCAATTTGAAAAGGTGTTATCCCTTCATTATAGTGTTTAATTGCCCCATCCGGAAAAGAAACTTTTAACATTTTTTATAAATCTTTATCAAAAATATGGTTTATAATAGACTTTATCCCAGAAAACAATGTAAATATGGAAAGAATGCAAACAATTAAGCCAATAATTACAACAAAATAATACCACTGGTGACCTATATTGCTAAAAGCTTGGTACAAAATTACCGGTCCAGTAAACATTAAAAATAGAGTGAGTGCAAGTTTTTTAAATCCTGATGTTAATTTATTTTTTTTCAATTGATAAGTAACTATAAATCATTAATCCAATACCCATTAAAATAAAAGGTATACTTAGCCACTGTCCTGTAGAAAAAATTCCCAATTGTTCCTCAAGACCACCTTGACTTTCTTTAACATATTCTACAATAAATCTAACTACAAATAAAAACATCAAGAAAAAACCAAAAAGAAAACCTTTTTTACTTTTTAAGTTTGTTTTATTATAAATAAAAACCAATGTAATAAAGAGAATTATATAACCTAATGCTTCATAGAGTTGCGCAGGATGTCTGGGTAAAATTTCACCTCTATTTTGAAAGATAACTCCATAATCTGAATTAGTAAAAACACCAACAATTTCGGAATTGAAAAAATTACCTATTCTAACAAGAGTTCCACCTAAAGCTACTGCAATTACAAGCCGATCAAAAATCCAGAGAACTGAATCATATTTATACCTAATCTTATATATTACAATTGATGTTATAATTCCTACGGTTGCACCATGACTTGATAAACCCCGAAAGCCAACAAACTCCCAATCCAAGCCATTTATTTTAAAAGGTAAAAAAATTTCTAGAAGGTTATTTTGAAAATATTCCCAGTTATAAAAAAAAACCTCACCTAATCTTGCACCTATTATTGTACCGAGGACCATATGTACCAAAAAAGGATCTAAAAGTTTAACATCTTTATTTTCTTTGATATATATTTTTTTTAGAATCAAATATCCAAACCAGAAAGCAAAAAGAAACATTAAACTGTACCAGTATACAGTAATTGGTCCAATACTTATAAATTTTTCGCTTAAATCATGTTCAAATATAATATCACTCATTCCTTAGTTTGCTTCAAATATATTAATAATGATTAAGGTACTGGGTCATCTCCACTTTTTCCCCACGGATGACATTTTGAAATTCTAATTATTGCATAGTAAAGACCCTTAAAAAGACCATGTTTTTTTAAACTTTTGATAGCATAATTCGAGCATGTTGGATTAAACCTACAATTGACACCTAAAGCAGGTGAAATTATTTTTTGGTAAAGTTTAATTAGAAAAACAAAAGGGGAGATTATGATTTCCCTCATATTTTATCATTAATTTTTACTCCTAACTCACTCAACTTATCTCTGATGTAATCAGATTTCTCATAATTCTTACTCAACCTTTCTTTTTCTCTTAATTCCAAGATTAGTTCCAGAATTTCATCATATTTTTCATGAGTTAAATTGTCATCGTCAAGTCCAAGAATCTCAGAATAAAATACTTTGTAAAACCTTATTAATATTTTTTTATTTTTTAAATCAATTGATTTGGTTCTATTTTTTATTTCAGAGACTGTTTTATGTAAATCAAATAATTTGGCAATTAATTTCGGCGAATTAAAATCATCATTCAGTGCATCATAGCATTCATCAACCCATTCACTAGCATTAAAATCATTTTTTTTACTTTCATTTATTGTGCTAATCTCTCCCGCCAACATTTTTATTTTTTCAAAACCTTTTTCAGCTGCAAGTAATGCATGATTAGAAATATCCAAAGTATTCCTGTAATGAGCTTGATACATGAAAAATTTTAAAGTCATTGGACTAAACTTTTTTGAAAATTCTTTATTACTTCCATTAAAAATTTCATTAGGGAAAACTGAATTATCTAAAGATTTTGACATTTTTTTTCCATTGAGAGTTAGCATATTGGTATGAATCCAATAGTTTGCAGGATTATTACCATATACGGATTCAGATTGAGCAATTTCACAATCATGATGAGGAAATTTTAAGTCAATACCACCTCCGTGGATATCAAATTGTTTTCCTAAATACTTGTGACCCATAGCAGAACATTCAATATGCCATCCTGGAAACCCATCTCCCCAAGGAGAATTCCATTTCATTATATGTTTTTTACCAGCTTTTTTCCAAAGAGCAAAATCTTGCGGATTCTTCTTTTCGTCTGATCCTTTGAGTTGCCTGGATTCATTAATTAAATCATCTAAATTTCTATTACTCAATCTGCCATATTTATATTTTTTATTAAACTCTTTTATATCAAAATAAACAGATCCATTTTTTACATATGCAAAACCATTCTTGATGATTTTTTCAATCATTTCAATTTGATCAATGATGTGACCAGTTGCAGTTGGTTCAATATTTGGATTTAATAGATTAAATTTTTGTAAAGTATTTCTAAAATCATTGGTATACTTTTGAACTATTTCCATGGGTTCTAATTTCTCTAAAGCAGCTCTTTTAGAGATTTTATCCTCTTGAGTATCATCTTCAAGATGTCCAACATCGGTTATATTTCTAACATATCTAACTTTATATCCCAAATGTTTTAAATAACGGAAAATTAAATCAAATGAAACGAAAGTTCTACAATTCCCTAGGTGAACAGTATTATACACAGTAGGTCCACATACATACATACCAACCATCTTTTTGTTAATACTGTTAAAAACTTCTTTTTGGGATGATAGAGAATTATATATTTTTAAATTTTTATTCGACGAAGACATCGTTAAAATTTTAGCTTTGTTAACGAATATAATCTAAAAATTCCCTTTTTATTAATTTATCCTTGAATTTTCCTCCAAATTCACCTGTAACTGTACTGCAATCTATATGCCTAATCCCTCTGGAATTAACACACATATGTTTAGCATCAATAACACAGGCTACATCTTCAGTATTTAAAAATTCTTGTAGTTTTCTTACAATTTGAATATTCAATCTTTCTTGAACTTGTGGTCTTCTTGCATAATAATCTACGATTCTATTCATTTTTGAAAGACCAATTACATTACCATTAGAAAAATATGCAACATGTGCTTTTCCATATATAGGTAATAGATGATGTTCACATGTAGAAAAAACTGTAATATTCTTTTCAACTAGCATTTCACCATATTGATATTTATTATCAAATGTTGATGCTTTTGGTAGGTTTTTTGGATTTAGCCCACCAAAAATTTCTTTAACATATGCTTTAGCAACTCTCAAGGGAGTACCTTTTAAGCTGTCATCAGTCATATCCATTCCAAGGGTCTTAAGAATTTCATTTACATTTTTCTGTATAATAGAAATTTTTTCATCATCAGAAATTTCAAATGCATCGTCTCTTAGTGGAGTTTCAATTGAAAAATTTTTATGATCAGAGTCGATTTGCTCTAATTCCTCAAGAAATTTATTGTATTTCATAGTTGTTTTAAGTTATGCAAAGATATAAAAGAATTTATTTAAAATATGATATTGTAAGAAAGGATGATATTTGTTTTTTCATTAATAATTGATGCTGAATCAGTCAGACCTGAATCGAACAGCTGATAATTGTAATTCAATTTTGAATTTACAAGGGCAAAGTCAACTGTCGAGGATCTAAAATTATAGCCTAATCCGAAAGATGAAGCATTAAAGTAATTTTCATCAATGTTTTTATAAGGTGAGTTAATAATCTTATATCCACCTCTTAAACTAAAATTATTGATTTTTATTTCGGTTCCAATGTTGTAATCCAAGACATTGGTTAAATTTCTTGATATAGCATTATTCAAATCTGAATAAACTCCGTCGAATTGATGCTTAAAAGAGGATTTAGAATAATTTTTTGAAGTTACATCAAGGTTAAGTAAAATCATATTGTTTATTACAGCACCAGAACTAAATGTAAATTTTGATGGTGATTTAAAATTATATTCATAAATGTTAGTAACTCTGGGATCAACAATATCAGTATATGAAATGCCATCAGTGTCAATTGAGCTTGTTTCAAGGTATTGATCTAAATTGTCTTCAAATGCATAAAATGTTGGAGATTTATAAGATAGACCAAATCTTAATGAACCAGCTTTATATATAATACCTCCTTGAATTGAAAAGCCATTTCCAACTGTCGATAAATAATTTCTGAAATCAATGCGGGTGATTGCTGAATCGTCATCAAAATTAGTTTCAATATGTCTGTTTTCCTTTTCGTAGAATATGTCATGAAAATTGAGATTAATTCCCATATATAAATTGTCTTTATATTGCCATGATAAATTAAGCGAGGCAATATTATTATTGCCTGAAATAAATGTTGAGTTATCTTGAGATAAGCCATTATTATATTTTGCTAGTGAGTAGTATGATTTGGTGTCTGAATCATAACTTAAGAGGTAGGATTGATATCCTAGAAATGCCTGTTGCGCATAGTAGCCAATGTTATTACCTAGCCATCTATAAACTCCACTTACACTTTCATTTGAACCAACGCTAATATCATTCAAATTAATTCCTTGTGCATTATTTAGAAAAAAATTATCAATTGAATTATTATTTACTGCTGTGATCTTAATATCCTTATTGTAATTATTTTGTGATTGATAATTTAATCCAATTGAAAACTTATTTAAATCACCACTTCCATAATTCTTAAACACATAAACAAGACCAATTTGATAGTTTGCATTTTGAGAGTTTACATTATTTATATTCGATTTAAAGTTTGATTTAGTTTGGTTACTGTTTGACACTAACGAACCTCCAAATCTTGACAGTTCAAATACGGCACCTGATGCTGGGTTACTAGATATTGCTGACAAATTTCCACCTAGAGCTCCAAAAGCACCTCCCATTGCAGAATATCTCGCATTTCCACTCTCATTCTCAATGCTCCAGTTTACAGCATCAGTAATATCCTGAGTATAAACCAAAACGGGCAACACTGTAAAAAATAAATGAATAAATTTCATTAAAAAATAATCTATCTAGAGCCTCTACCACCTGAGCGTACCGATGATGAAGATGAACTTGACGAAGAACTTCCTATATTTGGAGGCCCTGCAGATCGGGAGTATGAGGAACTTGATGAGTTATAAGATCTTGTGGAAGAGCTAGATGATCTAGATCCAGGATTACTGTAGCTTCTAGTACTACTGTTAGATGAATTTCCAGAATAATTATTTCTGCCTCCAAGACCCCAGTTATATTGTGTTGATTTAGCTGGCCTGCCAGTAGAGGAGTTTGTAGGATTAGTGTAATATCGTCTCGAAACATCATTTCCAGAGGAACGTGCTTTGGATCCTGAGCTTGATACACCTACACCCATTTCAGGTCTTGAGTAAATTCTATTTCTCTCAACACTATTTTTTGTTGAGTTGTTATCTTTTACAAAATCTTTATAAGTTCTAATCCTAATGTCTTTATTATCCATCACATTATCATCTTGTAAAGTTGAAGATCTACCAACATTATAATAAGTAACGTTAGTTGCATTCGAGTTATTTCCACTAGATCTAGTTGAATTACCATTTCCGTAAACGACGACTCCCTTAGAGCTTCCTCTTTTGCCTTGATTGTAGGAAATATTTTCATTTGAACTTCTATTTAAATAGTTATTGTAAATAGAGTTATTGTAAGATCCATATTTAGAATACCTAGATCTATAATTGAAAGGCATTGTTCTTCCCCACCAACCATAAGGGTAGAAATCATAGTAAAATGGGTAGTAACCGTACATCCAGCCGTATCTGTACCAATTTCTCATAGAAAAATATGAATAACCTGGATACCAATTCCCGTAATATGGGTACATACCACCATAATAACCAAATCCAAAATATCTATTTCTGTAAGGAAAATAGTCAACTACATAGTCAATGGTATCAGGGATATCTCCCCATGCTGCTTGATTACTTGAATAACTAATGTCACTTGATGTTACGAAATCAGAGTTTAAATTAATACTATCTGAAAAAACAAAATCATTTTCCAATTCCAGTGCTTTATCTTTGAAATAATTTTCGTAATACTTAGATGTACTATTCTCTGACTCCTTGTTGTTATTGTTATAAATGCCATCAGCCGAAACAAGACTAGAGCTATTAAATGAGCCGCACCCAAAAGTTAGAAGCAAGATTAAAAGCAGAGGATTAAGATTAAGATTTAATTTGATAGATGGCATTATTAAATTACTTTTGTTATATAAATATAAAAACAAATTTTGTGCCAAATCAATTATGTCTAAAAAATTAACAAAGCGAAGCGAAAATTATTCAAAATGGTACAATGAGCTTGTAGTGATGGCTGATTTAGCTGAAAATTCTTCAGTTCGAGGCTGTATGGTAATTAAACCATATGGATATGCAATTTGGGAGAAAATTCAACATGAATTAGACCTAAAATTTAAAGAAACAGGTCATTACAATGCATATTTTCCACTTTTTGTTCCAAAAAGCTTGTTTGAGGCTGAAGAAAAAAATGCTGAGGGATTTGCAAAAGAGTGTGCAGTAGTCACCCATTACAGATTAAAGAATGATGACAAAAATCCTGGTAAATTAATTGTTGATGAAAATTCAAAATTGGAGGAGGAGTTAATAGTTAGGCCTACAAGTGAAGCTATAATATGGAGAACATATAAAAATTGGATCCAATCTTATCGTGATTTACCTATCCTGCTAAATCAATGGGCTAATGTTGTGCGCTGGGAGATGAGAACAAGACTATTTTTAAGAACCGCTGAATTTTTATGGCAAGAAGGCCACACAGCCCATGCCACTGAGCAAGAGGCTTTAGATGAAACAAAACTTATTATTGATTTGTATGCAAATTTTGTAGAAAATTTTATGGGTATTTCTGTAATTTCTGGATTAAAATCAGACTCAGAAAAATTTGCTGGTGCTGAAGAGACATATTGTATTGAATCATTGATGCAGGATGGAAAAGCATTGCAGGCTGGTACTTCTCATTTTCTTGGACAAAATTTTGCTAAAGCTTTTGATGTAAAATTTGCTGATAAACAAGGTAATCTTGACCATGTTTGGGCAACTTCGTGGGGTGTTTCTACAAGGTTAATGGGTGCATTGATCATGAGCCATGGAGATGATAATGGTTTAGTTTTGCCACCAAAACTAGCACCATACCAAATTGTTATCATACCAATATTCAAGTCAGAAAAAGAATTGGAAGATATCACTAATTATGTTAATCCAATAATAAAGGGAATAAGAGAAAGTGGATTTACAGTTAAGTTTGATAATAGACTTAATCAAAAACCAGGATTTAAATTTAATGAACATGAGATTAAAGGAGTTCCTATCAGAATTGCTGTTGGTCCACGTGATCTAAAAGAAAATACTCTGGAAATATTCCGCAGAGATACTCTGACAAAGAAAAATTTAAAATCTTCAGATGCCATTACTGAAATTAAGTTTTTGATTGAAGATATTCAAAAAACTCTCTATGAAAGATCAAAAGATTTTATGACCACGAATACTAAAGTTGCTGAAAATTATGAAGATTTTAAAAATTTAATTGAACATGGAGGTTTTGTGTTAGCACACTGGGATGGAACTGAAGAAACTGAGGAACTTATTAAAAAAGAAACAAAAGCAACAATTAGATGTATCCCATTTGAATCTAATGATTCAGGTTTATGTATAGTTACAGGAAAAAAATCTAAAGGCATGGTTTTTTTTGCTAGATCATATTAATTTTGACATTTAATATTTTGCATCTTTATTTCCTTTATATAAATTTGCACGGTTAATTTTTATGGCCCGTTCGTCTATCGGCTAGGACGCCAGGTTTTCATCCTGGTAAGAGGGGTTCGATTCCCCTACGGGCTACAAATCAATAAGTTTAATTAAATTAAACTTGATATTCGCTTTACAGATATAAAAAACTATTATATTTGCTGAGCAAAAATTAAATTATATATGGCAAATCATAAATCAGCAGTTAAAAGAATTAGGCAAACTAAGACAAGAAATGCTAAAAACCGTCTTCAACATAAGACTGCTAGAAATGCGATAAAAATTCTAAAAGAAACTACTAATAAAAAAGATGCTGATAAATTATTAACAGACGTAACATCCATGCTTGATAAGCTCTCTAAAAATAATATTATTCACAAGAATAAATCTGCAAATTTAAAGTCAAAGTTGTCTAAACATGTGAATTCTCTTAAGCCAGTTAAGAAAGTAGCTAAGCCAAAAACAAAATCTAAGAGTTCATAGAAATTAGAAACTCCTCGTTATTTAAGGTCTTCTTTATCTTATCTTCAACAAATTCCATTGCTTCAACAGGATTCATATCAGCCAAGTATTTTCTCATTATCCACATTCTTTGAATAGTATTTTCATCAAGTAAGAGGTCATCTCTTCTAGTGCTTGATGAAACTAAATCAATAGCTGGAAAAATTCTTCTGTTTGAAATTCTTCTATCTAATTGAAGTTCCATATTACCTGTGCCCTTAAATTCTTCAAAAATTACTTCATCCATTTTTGAGCCTGTTTCGGTAAGTGCTGTCGCAATAATTGATAAAGAGCCACCTCCCTCAATATTTCTTGCAGCACCAAAAAATCTTTTTGGTTTGTGAAGAGCGTTAGCATCAACACCACCACTCAATATTTTTCCTGATGCAGGTTGCACTGTGTTATATGCTCTTGCCAATCTTGTAATTGAATCTAATAAAATAACAACATCATGACCACATTCTACTAATCTTTTAGCTTTTGAAAGAACAATGTTAGCTACTCTCACATGCCTATCTGCTGGTTCATCAAATGTCGAAGCTACGACTTCACCTTTTACATTTCTTTGCATGTCAGTTACCTCTTCTGGTCTTTCATCTATAAGTAATATAATTTGATAAACCTCAGGATGATTGGCTGCAATAGCATTTGCAACATCTTTAAGAAGCATTGTTTTTCCAGTTTTTGGTTGAGAAACAATCATTCCTCTCTGTCCTTTTCCGATTGGAGAAAAAAGGTCCATAATCCTGGTAGATATGCTACTCTCTTTATCTGCAATATTAAATTTCTCATCAGGAAATAATGGTGTTAAGTGTTCAAATGAAACTCGATCTCTAACAACTTCAGGTCCAAGACCATTTATCTTTTTTACTTTGATTAAAGGAAAATATTTTTCTCCCTCTTTTGGTGGTCTGACCTGACCTAAAACAGTATCTCCAGTTTTTAGACCAAATAATCTAACTTGAGATTGTGACACATATATGTCATCAGGTGAACTTAAATAATTATAATCTGAAGATCTTAGGAAACCATATCCTTCTTGCATGATATCAAGAACACCCTCAGATTCAATGATTCCGTCGAATTCAAAATCAGGCTGTTTATATCTGTTTCTGTTGTCTTTATTGTGACTTTTTTCTCTTGGATTTTCTTTTTTTGAATCACTTTTTGATTTGGAGTCATTTTCTTTACTATTTCCAGCGTGAAAGTCAATAATTTTTTGAATCAACTCATCTTTTTTACCTGAGCTGTCAATACCTAATTCTTTTGCTACTTCTACAAGCTCTGTAATCTTTTTCTTAGTTAGTTCTTTAATTTCTGTCATAATTAAAACGTGATGTTGCAATCAGGAAAGTGATGCGATTGCAACCCAAATATACAATTTTTTTAAATTATAATAAAAAAACTATATTTTTAAAAAAGTGTTTAGAAAACATACAATATCAATATTTACACTAACGCTTGTAAGTGCAATTCTCTATTACCTTGAGATCTCAAATAACCTTAGCTTAAAATTATCAGTTTTTCTTGAGAATAAATTAAGTTATGCTCCGTTAGTCTGTTTTGTGTCAATTTTTATTTTAACTCAAAGTAAAAATAGAAAAAGACAAATTTCTATAATAAAAATAAGTTCCTTCATTAATGTTATCTACATTTTAAAGTCTGTTTTTTTCAGCGATAGCAACGCATATGGATTTATATATTTAGCTTTGGTTACAATACTTTTAGCAATTTCACTAAGTTCTTTAAAAAAAGATCAAGAATTGATTGACTCTATCGATAGATTAAGATAATGATGATCTATCACCAAGTTCAATTATTTCAGTTTTTTCAATTTGTTTATTATTAAGATTAAATCTGATCATTGTTCTTTTCTTGTGAAAACCATGTCTACCAGCTGCCCCAGGGTTAATACATAACAAATTATTTTTTTTATCATTTTCGATTTTTAATATATGTGAATGACCATATATAAGAAGGTTTGGAGATTCTTTTTGTATTAAGTTTAATACTCTTTTATTATATTTTGGCTGCTTCCCCGCGATATGAGTTATTAAAATTTTAAATCCTTCAATTTCAAATAATTCATTTTCCTTAGTCATGGACCTTATTTCAGCACTGTCTATATTTCCAAATACTGCTTTTGTAATCGAAATTTTGGATAATTTATCAATAACTTTAACATCTCCAATATCACCAGCATGAAGAACTAAATCAGCCGCTTTTGCATACTTAATAATTACATCATCAATATACCCATGTGTATCAGATATCAAAAGAATTTTTTTCAAACTTTAATCTCTTATTACTTATCTTTGAATTTAACAAATTTTACCTGTAATTGAGATATTTTTTAGAAATTTCATATTTGGGAACTAATTACCATGGATGGCAAATCCAGCCAAATTCAATCACAATACAAGGTGTTTTAGAAGATTGTATATCAAAGCTTCTAAAATTAAAAATCAAGCTTGTAGGTGCTGGCAGGACTGATACTGGTGTTCATGCAAATCAGATGTTTGCACATTTTGATATTGATGACAAAATTAATGACACCGATCAAATGATATACAAACTAAATTCTTTTCTCCCCCATGAGATTGTTGTTAAAAAAATCTTTCAAGTAAATAATAAAGCTCATGCCAGATTTGATGCTATTTGCAGATCTTATGAATATTTTATTTCTACAGAAAAAAATCCATTTGAATTAAATAAGTCTTATTATTTAAAAAATAAACTTGACTTAAAAAAAATGAATGAATGCGCAAACTTACTTTTCAATTATGTAGATTTTAAATCTTTTTCCAAATCGAAGTCAGACGTTAAAACATATAATTGTAAAATATTTAAAGCTAGTTGGGAAATTATAGAAGGTAAACTATGTTTTAAAATTAAAGCTGATAGATTTTTAAGAAATATGGTGCGGGCAATTGTTGGTACGCTAATTGAAGTTGGATTAGGTACAATTTCAAAAGATGATTTTGAAAAAATAATTAATGAAAGAGATAGAAAATTAGCTGGATATTCTGTTCCTGCTCACGGTTTATTTTTGAAAGAAATTAATTATAATTGGGATGAAATTTTAGTGAATGGATAAAAGAAAATTTAATTTTAAACTTTTTTCAAGGCTAATTAAAAACGTTGAGCCCTACAAGACAAATTTCATATTTGTTTCATTTGCAGCTATATTAATTTCCTTTTTTTCTATCCTTAATCAATATCTTTTGAAGATTGCTGTTGACGATTATATTACATTAAAAAACTATCAAGGACTTATCACAATAATTTCAATCATGGTTGGTGTATTACTTTTTCAAGTACTATTTCAATTTTTGTTTGTGTATTTCACAAACCTGTTAGGTCAAAAAGTAGTATTTGATATAAGAAATAAATTATTTTCCAAAATAATTTCTTTTAAGATGTCCTATTACAACAAATCATCTATTGGTAGACTTGTTACCAGAACTGTAAATGATATGGAAACAATTGCAAGTATATTTAGTCAAGGTCTGTTCATGATAATCGCTGATTTAATTTTAATGTTATCAGTCTTAACTGTAATGGTAATTTTAAGTCTTAAACTCTCAATAATAATTTTTTTAATACTCCCATTTATAATTTTAGCTACTAGATTATTTCAAATGGCCATGAAGGTTGCTTTTAATCAAGTTAGAAATGAGGTTGCAAATTTGAATTCTTTTGTTCAGGAAAGACTTTCAGGAATGAAAGAAATACAGATATTTAATCGTCAGAAAATTGAATATGAAAATTTTAAAAATATAAACGATAGACATAAGCAAGCTTGGCTAAAAACAGTTTGGTATAACTCAATTTTTTTTCCAATATCTGAGATTTCGACATCAATTACAATTGGACTTCTAGTTTGGTATGCTGGTTTTAATAATATTGCTGATGAAAATTCTGTATCGCTAGGAACAATATTTTTATTTATACAACTTTCTCAAATGCTTTTCAGACCACTTAGACAAATTGCGGATAAGTTTAATACGTTACAAATGGGCATGGTTGCAGCTAACAGAGTATTTAAAATTTTAGATACAGATGAGTTTGTAAAAGATATTGGAACAAATCTTAATGAGATTAAAGGGGAAATTGTTTTTGATAAAGTAAATTTTTCATATGAAGTTAATAATCCAATTATTAAAAACCTTTCTATTGAAATTAAGCCCGGTGAAAGAGTAGCCATAGTTGGTCCAACCGGTTCAGGAAAATCAACAATAATTAAACTTATTTTAAGATTTTTTGAGATAAATAGTGGAAAAATTTATGTTGATGGAACGAGTATTGAAAAGTTTTCCTTGAAAAATTTGAGATCTCAAATTTCGCTAGTTTCTCAAGATATTTTTTTATTTGCTGATTCCATATATAATAACATATCTCTTTTCAAAAAAAAAATATCTAAAGATAAAATTGAAAATGCGGCTCAAGAAATTGGTATTTTGGAATTTATAAATAAACTTCCTGGTGGATTTAATTACAATGTAAAAGAAAGAGGTGTAATGTTGTCTGAGGGTCAAAGACAACTAATTTCCTTTTTGAGAGCTTATGTTTCAAATCCAAAAATTTTAATATTAGACGAAGCAACATCTTCGATTGATTCTAAGACTGAACAGTTAATTCAATATGCTACAAATAAGATTATTGAGGGTAAAACTTCAATAATTATTGCTCACAGACTTTCAACAATTTTAAATGCAGATAAGATAATTTATTTGGATAATGGTGAAATTAAAGAATTTGGTAGTCATGATGAATTAATAAAAATTGAAAATGGTTTTTATAAAAAACTTTTTGAGTATCAGTTTCAAGATTCAAAAGAGTTAGAGCAAGTCATTTGAGATTAAACTTTTTAACTCCTCATTATTTTTAAAACTTATAATTTTTCCACTTTTTATATAGGATAGCTTACCAGTTTCTTCAGAAATTACTATTGATATAGCATCAGATTCTTCGGTAATCCCAATTCCAGCTTTATGTCTTAAACCTAAAGATTTATTAATTTTTTTACTTTTTGATACTGGCAATGTTACTCTCGATGCAACAATTACATTTCCAACAATAATTACAGCTCCATCATGCAATGGACTATTTTTATAGAATATACTTTCAATTATAGGTATTGAAAGTTCTGCATTAATTGAATCTCCATCCTCCTTCACAAAATCAAGATTATTGTTTCTTTCGAAAACAAAAATTGCTCCTGTTTTATCTTTTTTTAACTTATTACATGCCTCTAAAAAATCTTCAATATTAAGTTTGGCTTTCTCTTCGCTAATTCTAAAGAATAGATTAAACTTTTTCCAATATGACTTATTATTTGTTATTCTTGATGAGCCTAACAATAATAAAAACTTTCTAATTTCTTGTTGAAATACAATAATGACTGCAAAAACTCCAACTCCTATGAATCCTCCAAGTATACTGCTCAGTATATTCATATTCAAAAGATCAGTAATCCACCAGATTATGTAAATGATAACAAAACCTCTAAATACTATTATTGCAGCAGTCCCCCTTACTAACTTATATGCGTAATAGAGCATTATTGCAACTAAAATTATATCTATGATTGGTAAGATAGTAGACTTTATGAGATCAAGAATTTCCAAACTCTAGCAAAATTAGTCAAAATAGACTACTTATTGTTTTTTCATGTAAAATAATACACTCTTTTGCCTCTTTAACATCATGTACTCTTAATATTTTTGCACCTTTCGTTAGTGCAATTGTATTTAGACTTGAAGTTCCATTTAAAGCTTTTTCACTAGATGTTTTTAATGTTTTATATATCATTGATTTTCTTGAGAATCCTGCAAGAATTGGTGTATCAAGCATATTAAATTTTTCTAAATTATTTAAAATTTCAAAATTATGTTCTAGTGTTTTACCAAATCCAAAGCCTGGATCAACTATTATATCTACAATGTTATTATCATGAGCAATTTTTATTCTTTGAGCTAAATATTGAATAATTTCTAATGTTACATTTCCATAACTAGGATCATTTTGCATGTTTTGTGGATTACCTTGCATGTGCATTAAAATATAAGGGCAATTATTTTTTGCGACAACACTCATCATATTTTTATCTAATGTTCCACCAGAAATATCATTTATAATATCCGCTCCTTCATTAAGTGACGCGCTTGCAATTTTGGATCGAAAAGTATCAATTGAAATAACCAATTCAGGAAATATTTTTCTTATGTGTTTCAAAATTGGAATGACTCTTGACAATTCTTCATCAACGCTTATGTTTTTTGCTCCAGGTTTTGAGCTGTAACCACCGATATCAAGAATATCCATACCATCATTAACCATTTTGTTTACATGATCTTTTATCTTATTAATTTCATTATGAAAACCACCGTCATAAAATGAATCAGGTGTTAAATTAAGTATCCCCATGACTTTTGGCTTAGATAAATCAAAAAGTCTTCCTCTGATATTAATATTCATTTATGGATTAGTTTATTAGGTAATTTTAATCGAAATTTACATAAAATAACTTTTTGTGACAACTACTGAAAAACAGTTTGATTTTATTATTAAAAATTGCTTGGATATCTTTTCAAAAAAAATGAAGGATTATGGCAGTGCGTGGAGAATATTAAGATTACCATCTTTGACTGATCAGATTTTTATTAAAGCACAAAGAATAAGAAGTTTACAGACCAAAAAAACAAAAAAAATTGATGAAGGTCAATCTTCTGAATTCATTGGAATTATTAATTATTCAATAATTTCATTAATACAAATCGAATTGGGTGTAGTTGATGAACCAGATATAAATTTTGATGATGCAATTAAATATTACAATAAGCACATCAAATCAGTAAAAAACTTAATGATTAATAAAAATCATGATTATGGTGAAGCATGGAGAGATATGAGAATTAGCTCTTTGACTGACTTAATACTACAAAAACTTTTAAGAGTTAAACAAATTGAGGATAATCATGGTGAAACTCTGATTAGTGAAGGTATTGACGCAAATTATCAAGATATAATAAACTATTCTGTTTTTGCTTTGATTTTAATTGATGGTTCTAATGAAGCTATTTAATATTCTATTTACATTATTTGGAGTAGTTACTGTAATCTTTTTTTTATTTCAAATACTTCCAGGTGATCCTGCCAGAATGATGATGGATCAAAATGAAGATGCTGAGCAACTTAAAATAATACAAAAGAAGTATGGTTTTGATCAACCAATTTTAAATCAATACTTATATTATTTGAATGATTTATCAATTTTATCAATTCATTCTAAAAATCCAGATAAACTTAATTTTCTTAATAAAAAAAAATATTCTTACAAGACACTTCTAAGTTTTGAGCAATCGTCAATTGTTATAAAATTTCCTTATTTAAGGGAATCATATCAGCGAAGAGGAGTGAAGGTCTCCACAATTATTAAAGATACTTTTCCGAATACAGTAGTTTTAGCTATTTCTTCGATTCTAATTGCAACAATTTTTGGGTTGATTTTTGGGATTATCTCAGCTTTAAATAAAGGAACTTTTTTAGATAATTTTATTCAGTTGTTAAGTACTTTTGGAATGAGTATGCCATCATTTCTTAGCTCCATAATTTTTGCTTGGATTTTTGGTTTTGTTTTCTCTGAATATACTAATCTAAATATGACTGGTAGTTTATACGAATTGGATGATTTTGGTGAAGAATATAAGCTTGTGCTTAAGAATCTAATTCTACCTTCAATAGTACTCGGAATTAGACCAATTGCCGTAATCAGTATGATGATGAGAAACTCATTAATTGAGACACTCAAAAAAAATTATGTTATAACTGCTTATGCTAAGGGATTATCAAAATCTAAAGTAATATTAAATCACTGTATTAAAAACTCTTTAAATCCAGTTATTACTGCTCTATCAGGATGGTTTGCAAGTTTGTTGGCTGGTTCTGTCTTTGTTGAATATATATTTGGCTGGAATGGTCTTGGAAGAGAAATTGTAAACTCATTAAATGTTCTAGATGTTCCAGTGATTATAGGTTCCGTATTAGTTATTAGCTTTGCTTTTATAATGATTAATATATTTGTTGATTATATATACAAATATTTGGATCCTAGAATTACATAATTATGAGAAGAAAAATTGTTGCTGGTAATTGGAAAATGAATAATAATCAAAGTGAATCAAATATTTTGATTCATTCAATAATTGAAAAAAACTCTGAAAATTCTTCTTGTAACATTTATGTATCACCATCATTCCCATTTTTGAAAGATGCTGTATTAACTTGCAGTAAATCAAACATTAAGGTGCTGTCACAAAACGTCTCACACCTTACTAACGGTGCTTTAACTGGAGATGTTTCATGTACAATGCTTAAAAGCATTGGAATAAATAGCGTTATCATTGGTCATTCAGAAAGAAGGAAAATTTTTGGAGAAACTAATGAAGTTCTGTTAAAAAAAATAAAAATCTGCTTGGAGAATAATTTAGAGGTGTTTTTTTGTATTGGAGAGGAAATCGAGGCAAGAAATAATAATAAACATTTCTCAGTAATAGAAAACCAACTCAAAGAAACTGTATTTATGCTTGAAAAAATAGACCCTAAGAATCTAGTGATTGCTTATGAGCCAGTTTGGGCAATAGGAACTGGTTTAACTGCAAGTCCAGAACAAGCTCAAGAGATGCATAAATTTATAAGACAAAAGTTCACAGAAAAATTTTCCGAGTCAATTTCAAGTAAGTTATCAATAATTTATGGTGGAAGTGTGAAGCCGAGTTCTGCAAAAAATATTTTTAACCAACCTGATGTTGATGGTGGTTTAATTGGAGGCGCATCATTGAATGCCAATGATTTTTCAGATATAATTAATTCAATTTAACTTATTTTAAAAATTGTACATTAGCACATAACTAATTGGTTATGAGTGTTAAAGAAAAAGAAAAAAAGGATTTTTCAGTTGATGAGGCTAAGGGAGATGAGCATCAAATAATTTTGTATAATGATGATTTTAACACTTTTGATCATGTTATAGAAACATTAATAAATGTTTGTGATCATACTCCTTTACAAGCTGAGCAATGTACCCTAATAGTTCATTATAAAGGAAAATGTTCTGTAAAGTCTGGTACACTTCTTGATTTAAAACCTAGACTGAAGAGGCTAATAGATGCTAATCTATCCGCCGAAATAATTTAAAATGTTAATATGAAAATAGTTTTAAGCTTATCAATGGTTCTTTTTTTTAATTGTATATTATCTCAAACTAACAATCAAGTGCCTAAATCAATTCATAATTTTAATGTACAGGATATTTATGGGAATGACTTTGATTTTAAATCGCTTAAAGGTAAAAAGGTTATGGTAGTTAACACTGCTTCAAAATGCGGATTGACTAACCAATACACTAATTTAGAAAAACTCTACAAGCAGTTTAAAAATAAAAACTTCATTATAGTTGGTTTTCCAGCTAACAACTTTTTATGGCAAGAGCCTGGGTCAAATGAAAAAATTGCTAACTTCTGCAAAGAAAATTACGGAGTAAGTTTTCCAATGATGAGCAAAATTTCAGTGAAAGGATCTACAATTCATCCAGTTTATAAGTTTCTCACAAAAAAAAGTGAAAATGGTGTTTTAGATTCATCCGTGTCATGGAACTTTCAAAAGTATTTGATTGATGAAAACGGTTATATTGTCAGAGTTGTTTCACCTAGAACCAAGCCAGATGATCAGTCTATAATTGACTGGATATCAAGTTAAAATATGTCAAAAAAGTTAGGTACAAAATGCGTTCATTCAGGCGGAATTTCTGATGATAAGTATTTTGGTAACATAACTCCAATATATCCATCAATTACATATGACTATTTAAAAAGTGATGTCTATCCACGTTATTTCAATACCCCAAATCAACTTTCTGTATGTAAAAAAATTGCTGAGCTAGAGAATGCCGAAGATGCAGTGCTTTTTGGTTCTGGACTTGCAGCCGTCGCTTCTTCAATGTTTTCTCTACTGAAAACAGGAGACCATGTCATTTTACAAAAATCTCTATATGGAGGAACAATTAACCTAGTCAATACTGAATTTAAAAAATTTAATATTACATATGATTATGTTGATGTTAGCAATAAAGAAAAATTGGAATCTTATTTGAATGATAATACAAAGATTATTTATATCGAATCTCCAAGTAATCCATTACTTAGTATAACCGATATCAGAGCAATATCTGAGTTTGCAAAACAAAATAATTTAATTTCCATCATTGATAATACTTTTGCTAGTCCAGTAAATCAAAATCCTATTGAATTAGGTATAGATTTGGTAATACACAGTGCAACTAAATATTTAGGTGGTCATAGCGATATATTAGCTGGAACCGTTTGTGGCTCACATGAATTAATTTCATCAATCAAAAAATCGGGGTTAAATTTTGGAAGCAATATTAGTGAGTATGTAGCCTGGTTACTTGAGAGAAGTATAAAAACTCTCTCAGTTAGAGTTTTAAAACAAAATGATAATGCTTTAAAAGTTGCATTATTTTTAAGTGGTCATAAATTAATTAATAAAGTTTATTACCCTGGATTAGAAAAACACGAAAAACATAATATTGCCAAAGACCAAATGAACGGGGGATTTGGAGGGATGGTTTCTTTTGAACTAAATGACAATATGAACTCTGATGATTTTGTTAAAAGTTTAAAGGTTGTTCAACCCACCATGAGTCTAGCAGGTGTTGAGTCAACAATTACATCGCCTATTCAAACATCACATAAAAAAATGGATCCTGTTGAAAGAGATAAAATTGGGATAACAAAAAACCTTTTAAGATTATCGGTTGGAATTGAGGACGCTGATGATTTGATTAAAGATTTATCAAGCTCACTTGAAATTAATGGATAGAAGTATTGATATACTGGCTTTTGGTGCACACCCTGACGATGTTGAGCTTGGTTGCGGAGGCACAATAGTAAAAGAAGTCAAATTAGGAAAATCAGTTGGTATCATTGATTTAACCAGAGGCGAGCTAGGTACAAGAGGAACACCAGAAATTAGAGATGAGGAAAGTGCTAATGCAGCTAAAGTGATGGGTATAAATTTTAGGGAAAATTTGGGCTTTAAAGATGGTTTTTTTAAGAATGATGAGTCCCATCAAATTGAGGTTATTAAAATTATAAGAAAATACAAACCAAAAATTGTTCTCTGTAATGCTAAAGATGATAGACATATTGATCATCCTAAGGGCGCTAATCTAATCTCTGATTCATGTTTTTTAAGTGGTCTAAAAAAAGTTAAAACAAAATACAACGGAATTAATCAAGAACAACATAGGCCGCTAAATGTATATCACTACATACAGTGGAAAAATAGTTCGCCTGATTTTTTAGTTGATATTAGTGGTTATGAAACAGAAAAGATGAATGCTATTAAATGTTATTCATCACAATTCTATGATCCCTCAAGTAAAGAGCCTGAAACATTGATTAGTAAGAAAAACTTTTTAGATATGATTTATAACAGATCTTCAGATCTAGGAAGATTAATTGGTGTTGAACATGCTGAGGGTTTTACATCTAATAGAGTTATTGCTACAAACTCTTTAAATGATTTAATTTAAATCTATTATTTTAAAATCTTAAATATTATATTAGCGGACTCAAAAATGGTGGTTGTAGTTCAGTTGGTTAGAACGCCTGATTGTGGTTCAGGAGGTCGCCGGTTCGAGTCCGGTCTTCCACCCAAACTTTAAATGATTGAGTTTTTATTTACCTGTCCGTATTGTTGGGAAAATCAAATAAAATTGGTGGATTCCTCTGTCGATAATCAATCGTTTATTGAAGATTGTGAAATTTGCTGTAATCCTATTTCTTTTAGTTTCAAAATTTCAGATAATTCAATAACTCAATCAGATGTAGTTTCAATTGAACAATGAAAAATCCAGAGTTGATGGGTTTTTTATTTATTATTTGAATAATTACTCTTTATTTAGTTTGATGTTATAAGGCCCTTGCTTAAATTCCATTGTGCCATTTTCAATATCAAATGTTATTTTAAGACCCATAGCTTCACTTCCGAAAACATCATCTGCAAGAGCATCAAGCTGAACAGCTTGATTCATCACCTCAATAAAAAGATTATTATCTCTAATAAATACTCCAATTTTTAAAGGAATACCCTCAGCACCATAATTACCAGCATAGCCATCTAATTTATCTTTATCAACTTCAAATTTTTTCGCTTCAGGCTTCGGATCAACCTTTATTCTTTCATCTCTATTTGCAATATTCCATGCTGTATAAAAAACTAATTTACTTCTAAGTTCAAGTAAGTCATATTCAATTTTATCTGGTGTGTCAGATGGTAAATGATAATCTGGGTGTGTTCCTGAAAAATAGAAAATAATAGGTATTCCATTTTTTGCAAAATTATAATGGTCACTTCTATAATAAAATCTGTTAGGATCATCTTTAGCATTGTAACGGTAGTCTAAATCAATATTTACTGTTTCCAGGTTAGTCTGCTCTGATAAGTTATGTAAATCTTGGCTGTCATGATCAGATCCAATGATATAAATATATTCTCTTTTATCACCTTTTCTGGTTGGATCAATTCTGCCAATCATGTCTAAATTAAGATTAGTGACTGTACTTTCAAGTGGATATATAGGATTATCTGCATAATATGCAGAGCCCAAGAGACCCTTTTCCTCTCCAGTTACATGTAAAAAAATAATACTTCTTTTAGGTCCCTTACCTTTTTTACTAGCTTGTTTAAAAGCTTGGGCTATTTCAAGCATTGCAACAGTTCCTGATCCATCATCATCAGCTCCATTATGAATTCTCTCTTTTACTTCTCCAATGTAAGCTTCTCTGGATCTAGATCCTGTCCTTCCATAACCTACATGATCAAGGTGGGATGTCAGAATTAGATATTCATCAGGAATTTCAGTTCCTTTAATAATTGCAATAACATTTTCAGTATCAACTTCACCTTCATTTCCTCTCCTTAAGTTTAGTTTCATTTTTTGAAAGTAATCTTTATCATCAAGATCACCTGGCTCAATTTCGTTTTCTATGTAAAAATTTCTTAAATATTCAACAGCTTTTTTTTGTCCTTCTGCACCAGTATTTCTTCCTTCAAATTCATCAGAAGCATATACATATAAATGATCTTTAAGCTCTTGAGCTGTAATTGTTTTTGCAAACTTATTTGCCTTTTGAAGTTGTGAGTAAGATTTAAATGTAAATAAACTTACTAATAATAGTATAAAAAAATTTTTCATTTTATATGATTTGGATCGCTTGCTAATATAGTTATTATTTGAATGAATAATAAAATTCTATTTCCATATATTTATTAAATGAGAAATGTGTTTTTCACTCTTTTCATTTCGTTATTATTATTTATTAGTTGTGATAATCAAAATATTAAAGACTATAATTTTATAATTATATATGTAGATGACATGGGTTATGGTGATGTTGGCTCCTATGGTCATCCTACTATAAAAACTCCAAACCTTGATATGATGTCGTATGAAGGTCAAAAATGGACTCAGTTTTATTCTGCGTCAAGTGTTTGTACACCAAGCAGGGCGGCACTTATGACAGGAAGGTTGCCAATCAGAAATGGAATGATAGGTAATAAATATAGAGTTCTCTATGAAAATTCTGATTATGGAATTCCTGAATCTGAAATTACTATTGCAGAAAAGCTAAAAGAACAAAATTATAAAACAGCTGCAGTTGGAAAATGGCATTTAGGTCATAAACAAAAATATTTACCACTTAATAATGGATTTGATTACTATTATGGGATTCCATATTCAAATGATATGAATGCGGTTAATGGTGTCACTTGCTGTCCTGGTAATAATTATTGGCCACAGTATAAAGAAAATCAAATTAACTCTAACAATTACAATGTGCCTTTGATTGAAAATAATGATATAATTGAAAGACCTGTAGATCAAACTACAATAACAAAAAGATTCACAGAGAAGGTTGTTGAAAAAATTAAAGAGATGAAGGATGATAAATTCTTTATTTATTTATCGCATAGTATGCCACATATTCCAATTTATGCGTCTGATGATTTTATAGGTAAAAGTAAAGCAGGTCTTTATGGTGATGTTATTGAAGAAATTGATCATGGTGTAGGTATTATTATGAATGAGCTTAGGAAAAATGACCTTGATAAAAATACAATTGTTGTGTTTAGCTCTGATAATGGACCATGGCTACCTTTTAAAACCCATGGTGGTTCTGCTGGTTTATTAAGAGAGGGTAAGGGAATGACCTGGGAAGGTGGTCATAGAGTTCCAGGAATTTTTTGGGGAGCAGATATAAAACCAGGTGTGATTGATCAAATTGGCTCTACGATGGATCTACTACCAACAATAGTTGATTTTTCCGGTTCTGAGAGTATTTCTGATAGAGTTATTGATGGTGTTAGCATTAAACAGACTTTATTAGATCATTCACCCAGCAAAAGAGATAAAATAATATTCTATAGAGAAAGAGAAGTTTATGCAATTAGATATGGAAAATTCAAAGCACATTTTATAATTAAAGGTGCATATAATTATCCACCTGGGAGTAATGAAAAAATTGTTTTAGATACTCCATTACTATTTAATTTAGATGAGGATCCATCTGAAAAATACAATATTGCTGAAAAATATCCTGAAAAAGTTGAAGAAATAAAACTAATAGCCCAAAATCACATAAATAGTTTTAATCCGCCAAAGAGTTTATTAGAATCCAGAAATAGTGAGAAGTTCTAGATTTGACTACTGATATAGTCCCAAAGTTTTATTCTTTGCTTTAGCGCCTCATTTGAATATTTAATAGCATCATTCCACTTTTCTTGATTATTTCCACATAAACCTGAAATCATTTTCAATGCCATAGGACCATGTTCGTCTCCATCCATCTCAATGTGTCTTTCTAAATAATAGAGTAAATCGTTTGTTTTACTTCCAGCTTTTTCATTTAGAGATTTAACAATATTAATAAACATGTCAGGAATTAAATCTTCTCTTCCAAATGTAAATACACTAGCAATAATATGGGTTTTTTTTGTGTCGATGATATCAAATGTAAAATTCATAAAATCTACTGCAGCGTTTGGTATTTCTGATTTAGAGACTGCCAATTTATAATTGTTACAATCAATGACATTTGAAACAAATTTCTTTATTTTATCTGTGTTAGCTCCAATAGTTTCCATGGCTTCTAAATACAGCTCATAGTGACTTGTTGGGTTTTCCTGCTGATCAATATCGCTTTCCTCACCTAAAACTATCTCATTTATTAACCTTCTTGAAATGTTGTCTTTTGTTGGTGTCCATGGCAAATCAACACTTGTTAAATCAATTTGAAGTGCTTTTACAAGTGACATAAAATCCCATACTGCAAAAACATGAGTTTCCATGAATTTAGCTATTGCATGTTCTGACTTTAGTTTTGAGTATATCGAGTGATTAAGAAGTTCATTTCTGGTTTCCGATATATTATTTAAAAGGGTGTCTATATTCTTCATTTCAGGCTTGCAAAATTATATAATAACAGAAATTATTCATAGTTTAAATCAAAAATTATGCAATTAGATACTCTTTTAATTTTTTTATTTTCAGCATCGATTTTAACCTTAAGCCCTGGACCTGATATAATTTATGTTTTTCTGAAGAGTTCAACAGATGGAAAGATTGCTGGAATAAAAACTGTTATCGGTTTAACTACAGGTTTATTTTTTCATACAATTTTATTAGTGTTTGGTATCTCTGCTTTAATAAATTCAAATGAATACTTCTTTATCCTGATTAAGGTTTTTGGTTTTATGTATTTTATTTTTCTAGCTATATCAACCTATAATGAAAATTCAAAGATCAATGAAAATAAAAAAACAAATAGATCTGATTTTGTAACAGGCCTTATGATGAATGTTTTAAATCCAAAAGTGAGTATTTTTTTTATTGCATTTTTTCCAAATTATATTTTTCATAACAGCTGGTCTTATGAACTTCAATTTTCAATTCTTGGTATTTTATTTTGGTTAATTGCAAACATCATATTTATGATGGTAGTTTTGTTGTCATCAATTAATACAAAACTCGTTAATAATTTAATCAAACATAAATATGTTAAAAATCTTAAAATTATTTTTTATGTATTTATAGCAATATGGATTTTAGTTTAATTTGCTTTTGAATTTATGTAGCTTCTATAAATCTTAATCAGGGAAAATAATAAGATACCAATCACCAAAAAAATCACAGAAGCTTTAAGCCATGACATAGTAGTTTTTAATACTGCAAGCGAAACTATTGATATTAAAAGAAGTGTTGCAAATTCATTCCAAAGCCTAAGTTTAAAATCAGAAAATTTTATTGAACCTTTTTTCATTTGAAAATATATTTTTTGACAGTATGCAGTATAAAAAATTAAAACAGTAACAAATATTAACTTAACAATCATCCAGTTTAAATAGATTAATGATGGGTTTTTGTGTATCATATAAAGTCCGAAAAAAGTAGATAGTATTAGTGATGGCCATGTTATAATATACATACAACGTTTAGTCATTAATAAAAATTGATCTTGAAGAATTTTTTTCTTTACTTTTTCATATGATTTAGCCTCATTAAAATATATAAATAATCTGCCAACATAAAATAGACCTGCAAACCATGCTATCACTGAAATCAAATGAATAGTTTTTAAAACTAGATAGCTCATTTATCAGACCATTTAGAAATTAATTTAGCCCAATCATCATCATCATTTAGACAAGGTACATAATGATAGCTTTCACCACCTGCCTCTAAAAACTCTTCTTTTCCTTCCATTGCGATTTCTTCTAACGTTTCTAAACAATCAGTAACAAATGCTGGTGTTACAATCACTAATTTCTTTTTACCCTCCTTGGCCAATCTAACCAATTCATCATCAGTGTATGGCTTAAGCCAAGCCTCATTAGGAAGTCGTGATTGAAAAGCATTACTGTATTTATTCTTATCAATTTTAAGTTTTTTGATAACTAATTCTGTTGTTTCAAGGACCTGATGTTTGTAACAAAACTTATGAGCATCAGAATGGTTATTACAACAATCTTTAACCTTGTAACAATGACTATTGGTTGGGTCAGAAATCTTTAAATGACTAATTGGTATTCCGTGGTATGAAAATAAAATGTGATCATACTCAATTTTACTAATGGTACTCTTTATTTTTTTACATAGAAGATCAATATATTTTTTGTCATTATAAAATGGTTCAACTGTTTTTATTTTCAAATGTGGAAAATTAGTTTTTACCTCATCCTTCACTTTTTCAACAACAGTTTCATAAGACGACATTGCATAGTGAGGGTAGAGTGGAAGCACAGTTATATTTTTAACTCCTTTATCATCCAACTCTTTTAAGCCCTTGAATATGCTTATTGATCCGTACCTCATTGCTAATGCAACAGGAAATTTTACAAGTTTTGTTACTTTATCAAATAATCTTTTGGATAAAACTATTAGAGGAGAACCCTCTTTCCACCAAATTTTTTTATATGCTTTTGCAGATTTCCTAGGTCTAGTGTTAAGAATTATGACTTTAACTAAAAACCATCTAAACCAATAACTTTTACCAATAACTCTTTCATCCATCAAAAACTCATCTAAGTACTTTCTAACATCTTTGATTGAGGTACTATCAGGTGAACCTAAATTAATCATTAATAATCCCTTCATTTAAATTGTATTTGAATATGTTCCAACGTTTTGTTTAATAAGAGGATCAAACCTCATTGCAATATTCCTAGTAAATAGTCTCCCCTTTTTGAAAATTGTTAACTTGTAATTCTCTATAGTTAAAAGATTATCATCTATAAAATCTTGAAATTTATCTTCACTAAAGTCAATAATATCAACTATTTCAGAAATACTTGATTTGTGTTTTTCAGCAATATTTTCAATATCTAAATAATAATTACACATTACAGAGTTGATGACATCCCTTACAATTTTTTGTTTCTTATCCACTGAATAACCCCTTAAAACAGCTAAATTATTTTTTTCAATAGCATTTATATATTGTGCTGCATTTTTTATGTTTTGACTGTAGGCTGAATCAAGTTGAGATATTGATGATGCTCCGAAAGCATAAACTTGACCAGTTGTTTCTCTTGTGCAATAACCTTGAAAGTTTCTATGTAGTTGCTTGTTTTTTAATGCAATTTCAAATTCATCTCCAGGTTTAGAAAAATGATCCATTCCAATTGATACATAACCTGCATCAGTAAATAATTTATAAGAGTTTTCATACATCAGAGCTTTGTCTGAAGAACTTGGAAAGCCAATATTCTCAAGAATTTTTTGTCTGGGTAAGATTGACGGTACGTGTGCATATGAAAAAGTTACGATCCTCTCTGTATCTAACTTTATTGCATTTTCCACAGTTTTTTTGAAACTGTCAACTGTCTGCAATGGTAATCCATAAACCAAATCAATATTTGTTCCTGTAAAGCCTTCGTCTTTTATTTTCTTTATTATATCAGATATTGGATGTTTTGATGGTTTTCTATTAATTGCATCTAAAACATCATTTCTAAAATCTTGAATTCCTACTGAAATTCTATTGAATCCAAATTTTTTCAACAATTCAATGTGTCTAAATTCTAAATGAGCTGGATTGCATTCTATGGCCATTTCATAGTTTTTTGTAAAAGTAAATTCATCATAAAGCTTATTAGTAATTCTTTCAATAAACTTGTATGAAATGGCATTTGGAGTACCACCTCCCCAATGAACTTGAGTTAACTTTCTTTTTTTATTAATCAATTTACCAACATAATCAATCTCTTTGATGACAGCATCTACATATCTTTCCAAAAAAGGCTTAGTAAAACCAGACTCTGTAGTACATCCACAGAAATGACATATTTGTGGGCAAAATGGTATGTGGATATAAACCGATATGTTCTGAGGATTTTCATTATTGGATTCTATAATTTTCTTTTTGAAATCCTCATTTGAAAAATTACTATCAAAAAAAGTTGCAGGTGGATAAGATGTATATCTTGGACCACTTTTACTATACTTCTTTATAAGTTTATCACTTACCTTCATTATCTATTCCAGTTTTTAGTTTTTATCCATTTAACTACATTTTGAACTTTAATATGATCAATATCAGGTAGGAAACCATGCCCCAGATTGAAGATCCAATCATGGTTTTCTTTCCCAAATTTTGAGAGGGATTCTAAATAATTTTCGATTTCTATATTTTCCTGATAAAAAATTCTAGGGTCCATATTCCCCTGAAGTCCTACACTTTCATCAACAAGGTTTCTTGCATCATCTAAAGACATACTCCAATCAATACTAACAAAATCACAGATATCTTTATTTATGCTTTTTAAACCTAAAGAAAAATCTTTAGGAAAAAATATGGTTGGACATCCTAATTCCTTTGCACTGTTGAGTATTTTTTTTGAATAAGGAAGTATGCAATTTTCATAAAGTTCATATGGTATACTTCCACAATAAGTTTCAAACAATTGAAAACATTGAATTCCGCTTTTGACTTGATTTTGAGCATATAAAATAGACGCTTCAGTTATTTGTTCAATAATTCTTAAACTCTGTTTTCTGTTATTGTAAAAGAACTTAATAGCATTTTTAAAACCCTTTTGATTTTCATCTCCTCTGAACATAAATAAAAAAGTTGTTAATGGACCTCCGCAAAAACCAATAAGAGGAGTGTCTTTTTTATTTTCAACTGTTTTTTCAATATTCTTATAAATATAACTTAGTTTATCAGGGTTAAAGTTTAGGTGATTATGATTGATGTCAGTAATTGCATTTGTGAATTTAGGACCATTTTTAGTAAATATTAATTCTAAACCTAGAGCATCAGGAATAACCAGGATGTCAGAAAATAAAATTGCACTATCAACGTCTAAATCATTTATTGGTAGAAGGGTAACCTCAGAAGCTAATTCAGAGTTTTTCATCATATCATAGAAATGATGTTTTTCTTTTAGTTTTCTGTAAGATGGTAATATCCTACCAGCTTGTCTCATAAACCATACAGGGGGTCTTGAGCTGCTATTTCCATTTATTGTATCTAAAAATATGTTACTCATTCTTTAATTTTTCAAGAGCTTTTCTATTAGACTTAATTAAATGATCAATATCTTTTTCATCTAAAACTGATGATAAGAACAAACATTCATATTGCGAGGGTGGAAGATAGATACCCATGTCAAGCATATGTTTAAAATACTTTGCATATCTATCAGTATCTAGATCTAACGCATCTTCATAATTATTTATTTCATTTTTTTCTGAAAAGAATAAAGTCATCATAGATCCAACTCTCGCAATGTGAGCTTTGGTGTTGGTTTCTATTATATTTTGATTCCATCCTTTTTCAATCGTTTTTGAAATTTCTTCTAATTTGATATATACATCTTTTTCAAGCATATCTAGAACAGTTAGCCCAGCAGACATCGCAAGGGGGTTGCCTGAAAGTGTTCCAGCTTGATAAACAGGTCCTTCCGGGGCTAATAAATTCATGATTTCTTTTTTTCCACCATAAGCTCCAACAGGTAAACCACCGCCAATAATCTTGCCAAGTGTTGTTAAATCAGGATTAACATTATACAATTCTTGTACACCACCTGGTGCAACTCTGAACCCTGTCATGACCTCATCAAAAATTAGGACACTTTTAAATTCATTGCAAAGATTTCTTAATTCGTTTAGGAAATTCTTTTGAGGTTTTACAAGACCCATATTTCCTGCAATTGGTTCGACAATTACTGCAGCAACATTTTCTTTATTTTCATTGAATAGATTAAAAACAGACTCTATATTATTAAAATCTGCTATTAAAGTATCTTTTGCAATATTTTTTGTCACACCAGGACTGTCAGGAAGACCTAAAGTTACAGCACCAGATCCAGCTTTTATTAAAAAACTGTCTCCATGGCCGTGATAGTTTCCAGAGAATTTGATTATTTTCTCCTTTTTAGTGTAACCTCTTGCCAATCTTATAGCGCTCATGGTAGCCTCTGTTCCTGAATTAACCATCCTCACCTTTTCAATTGATGGGACCATATCAACAATTTTTTTAGCTAGTAATGTTTCAAGCTCAGTTGATGCACCATATGTTGTTCCTTTTTTACTTGTTTCAGTGATAGATTTAAGTATAGATTCATGTGCATGACCAAAAATTAGTGGTCCCCATGATGAAACACAATCAATATATTCATTACCATCAATGTCAAACATTTTACTTCCTTGTCCCTTTTCAAAAAACACTGGAGTTGAATTAACACTCTTAAATGCTCTCACTGGAGAGTTTACACCTCCCGGAATAAATTTTTTTGCCTCGTCAAATGCTTTATGACTATTGTTATACATTTTAATATTTTAAGTTTTTTGAAAGTTCAAGAGCGTAATAAGTTATTATAGCATTAGCACCTGCTCTTTTCATCGCGTAAATTGTTTCTAATACAACCTCAATTTCATTAATGTGACCATTTTCTGCCGATGATTTGATCATTGAGTACTCACCACTCACATTGTATGCTATAATTGGGGTATTGTAGTTAGTTTTAGCTACATTAATAATATCTAAATAGGCAAGTGCAGGTTTAATTATAATAGCATCAGCACCTTCATTTAAGTCCTGCTCTATTTCTCTTAAATATTCCTTAGAATTTTTAAAGCTCATTTGATACGTTTTTCTGTCACCTTTTTTGGGTCCACTGCCAACTGCGTCTCTGAATGGACCATAAAATGCAGATGCATATTTAACAGAATAAGAGAATATTGGTATCTTTTCATAGCCCGATGCATCAAGTGTTGCTCTTATTGATTCAACTCTTCCATCCATCATGTCAGAGGGAGCTAGAACGTCAGCCCCTGCCTCAGCTAATGTTAATGATTGCTTAGACAGAGTTCTTAGTGTTAAATCATTATCTACATCATCATTCACTATTGTTCCACAGTGACCATGATTTGTATAGCTACAATTACAAACATCCGCTATCACTAAAAGTTGATCATCATATGTTTTTTTAATTTCTTTTATTGCTTTCGGAATAATGCTTTCACTAGAGCATGAGATTTCCCCGGTTTCATCCTTTTTAGAAGATACACCAAATAAAATGATAGAATTTACTCCATTTTCAATTAATTCTTTGCAAAAAGTTATTGTATTATCAATTGACAGTTGATATTGACCTTTCAGCGATTTTATTTCTTTTTTAATATTATCACCTTCTACAATAAATATCGGTTGAATTAAATCAGATTTATTAATGTTAATATCCTCAAATAATTTTCGAATATTTTTATTATATCTAAGCCTTCTTAATCTAGTTTTTGGATAATTCATATTGTTTATTTTCGTTAAAGAAAGCAATTAGAGATTCACTGATTCCCTCATAAGATTGCATTTTTGAGGTTAATATTGTTTGAAAACCTAAATTAGTTATATGAGAAGATGTAGTATTTCCAATACTCACAAGATTTACCTTACTGGCATCATAGAATTTTATAAATGAGTCAAATGATGATGGGCTAGTAAAAACTACATAGGTCTTATATTTTTTTGTGATTTTTTCTAGGTCTGAATATTTTTTGTTTACTAATTCAGTGCTATATGAGATAATTTTTTCTGTGTTAGAAAATGATTTTAATGACTCAATTAATTTATTATCAGAAAGTGAGCCTTGTACCAAAAGACTTTTCTTGTTATTTAAAACTTCTTTGTTTTTTAATTCTTCACTCATAAATTCTGAATAATTTCTTTTGCATATGTAGCCAGGTTTAAAGCCCAATTCTTTCAATTTTTGTGCCGTTTTTTCTCCTATACAAACAAAATATCTTTCATTTAATTTTGTCTTCTGCACTAACTTGTTTTTTAAAAAATATTCTACACCATTTTTTGATGTAAAAATGATGCAGTTAAAATCTGAAATATTAAAATTTAAATCTAATTTGATTGGTAGGGTCTTAATCAAAGGAAAATGTGACAATTTAAAACCTAAATTTTTAAGTTTTTCAAAGCCTTTATCAAGCTTTTCATTTGTCAATACAATATTTATTTGACTATTTAATTTCATTATCTATGTCTGTTAAAAGGGAGGAAACATCATTATCAAAAAATTTTTTACTAAGCTTTAGAGCCAGGTTTTCCTCTAAATTTAATGACTCAACCTCATAACTAATTGATTTTTTTCCATCCAAAGACAATACAATTCCCTGTAAAAAGATTTTATTCTCTTTAATATTTGAATATGCTCCAATTGGATAATTACATCCACCACCCATACTTTTCATAAAGGCTCTTTCATTTGTAGTACAAATCATTGAGTCAGTATCGTTAATAGTTGAAACAATTTTTTTTATTTCAAGATTTTGAGCATTGGTTTCAATAGCAATTGCTCCCTGACCCGGTGCACTCATAAACAGGTTAAAATCCAGATATTCAGTTATATACTTTTCAAGTTTTAACCTTTCTATACCCGCAGCAGCCATTACTAGTCCATCATAATCTCCATCAATCATTTTCTTTATTCTTGTATCAACATTTCCTCTTACATCTTTAATCTGAAGTTCAGAATTTAACTTTAAAAGTTGTGCTTTTCGTCTTAGGGATGTTGTTCCAATCAATTGATTTTTACCAAATTCAGATAATTTCTTTCTTGTTTTACTTAAAAAGACATCTTTTGGATTGCCTCTTTTTAGAATTGCGGAAATCTCTAATCCATCAATATTTTCTACAGGTAAATCTTTTAAACTATGAACAGCAACATCAATCTTATTTTGAATTAATAGATCTTGAATTTCTTTGACAAAATAACCTTTGTCAAGATTTCTATCAAGAGGTTTGTCTAGTAAAATATCCCCCTTTGTTTTAACTTCCTTAATTTCAATATTTAGATTTGGAAAGTTTTTTTTTAACTCTTGTTTGACTTTGTTTGTCTGGTAAATAGCTAATTTGCTAGTCCTTGTTCCTATTACAACTCTATTTTTCATTCAGAAAAATTTGGTTTATAATTTCAATTGCTTTTTCATCTTTACCGTTATTACTAGCTCTTTTAATTTTTTTTACAAGATTATTTGAAAACTTATCATAAACTTTGTTGAGGTGAGAGTTAAAGTCATCTCCATTTTTGTTTTCAGAGTTATAATTTAAAGTTTCATTAACAATCAATTCCCTGACTTGTTTTTTTAAAGACAAAATTGAAGGTCTTAAAAGACGAGCATTTGTCCAATCATCAAATTCAACGAGGAACTCTTCAATATATAATTCAGCCTTTATTATTTCACCTTTTCTTTTTTTATAATTATCATTGACGGCGTCCTTTAAATTATCTACATTAATAACTTCAACATTTTTTAATTCATATAAATCTGATTCTAAATTTCGAGGTACAGAAAGATCGACTAGAAGAAGTTTTTTTCTTCTATTTTTCATAATTTTTTCCAAATCAGATTTGTTTAGTAAAGTGGTTTTTGAGCTAGTTGAAAAAAATACAACGTCACTTTTTTTAATTTCCTTTTTAAAGTCCTCAAATTTTACGCTACTATAGCCTAATTCTTTACTGAAGAGTTTTGCTTTTGACTCAGTGCGGTTACAAATTTTAATGTTTTTAATCTTTTTTTGGTGAAGATGGCGAATTGACAACTTAGATGTTTCTCCCAATCCAACACATAAAAAATTGGATTTAGTAAGGTCATATTTTTTTGTGATTTGTTCAACTGCTGCATAACTTACAGAAACAGCACCTCTTCCGATGTCTGTATTAGTTCTGATATATTTTCCAGTTTCTAAAGATTTTTGAATCATTCTTTTTAGAATTGGACCCAGCATCTTATGTTTTTTTGAAAAGTAATAGGCATCTTTTAGTTGTTCAACAATTTGAAATTCGCCAATGATCATTGATTCTAAACCTGAAACTAGTCGAAATAAGTGATTGGCCACATCGTATGATCCAATCGAATTGTTCAGGTAAGGGGAGAGACTATCTTTAAATCTTTTAAATTCAACCAGCTCTTTAACAATTGAATGTAGAAATTTATTTTCTTCTCCAACATGATTTTCAAACTCAAAATAGATTTCTGTTCTATTGCAAGTTGAAATAATCATCAAACCTTCAACTCCAACCTTTTTCTTTAGTAAATTATTGAACACAATTTTTTCGGAAGAGTCGAAGTAAAATTTCTCTCTTATTTCTAAAGGAGCTATTTTGTAGTTAATACTGATTAATCCAACCAAAATTTTGACTTGCTAGGCAAAAATACCCTTTAACGGATATCCAGAAATAACGCTAAAAGGTCTAAAAGTATAGCTATCAGTTCCCAGAGCTTATATATAATGATTCTAAATAATAATATCGCTAAAAGTTCTTTTTAAAATGAATTAATTATTATAAGTTTAAGCTTTATTTATAATAATTCTAAATAAGCATTTATTTAGTTAATTTATTATAGTTTTTTCTAGTTCACACCTTGAGAGGAACTTGGATAAATCTCAAATATCTAAGTTCCTTTTTTAATTTAGAAATTTGGATTTGTATTTTTCATCAAGAATGGGGCAGCTGTCATATTTTCCAAATAAGAAGTATCGAATACTTGCTACAATGTTATAGAAGAAATTAGATATAAAATTTGGTATAATTTTTAAAATTAAAGTAATAATGATGAATTTTTTGGTTTCTTTTAAAACATGTTTAATTGCATTTATTTTTCTTAAAACCGTACCATCTGCTAAAATCACTGCTATAGAATTTGAATCTTTTAAAATATCCATTTTAGTCGATGTGTAATGACTTTGAAAATTTGTGAACATGAAAACATCTTTTTTATCATTTTTGTGAACCCATCTAAAAAATGCATTACACATTTTACAAATTCCATCAAATATTATTACATCTTTTTTTTGTTTCATCAACTTTAAGTGAAACAAAATTAACTTAAAATTTGAACTCAAACCCAGTATAGATTCCAAAAGGATGCCCAGGTCTCAAACCAGCTGGAGCTCTAGAAACTGAATATGTCTGATCAAATAAATTTAAGATTTTTGATTTTAAGGTAATATTAGATTTAATTTTGTAGTTAATAGACATATCAACAATAAAATAGGATTGAATTTTTTCTGAACCATCAGCAATTGTTGAAAATTCTCCATTGTAGTTTGCATTTATGTTTATATCAATTTTGTCAGTTATAAAGCTTAAGCTTGAATTTAATTGATGTTGTGGAATGTAGGGAATTCTATCTCCGTTACTCACTTCACCCCAAATATCCTGGGTACTGCCAAAATCAGTTAAAAATTTAGCATTTGTCAGTGTGTATGATAGTGAAAAAGGAACAGATTCAGAAAATGAAGAGTTCATAAGCACCTCCAAACCACTAACCAATGCTTTACCTGCATTGAATGGGTCCAATTCACCAAATCCACCGGTTGCAGCTAAGTCATTTCCTAATAAGTTTGTGTAATCATTTTGATAGGCTATTATTTCACCATTTAATCCATTTAATGAAAATCTAATTCCTAACTCAGTATTGATGCTTTCCTCGGCTTTTTGTCCAGTTGAACTGCCTGGTGGAGAGTAGCCTTTATGAATTCCTCCAAACATTGAGAGTTTGTTGTTAAAGGTATAGTTCAAGCCTAGTCCGGGAATAAAAACTGATACTTTATTTTCCCTTGACGAAAGATCATTGCTGTTTCTTTGTGGATTTGACTTTCCATAATCATCTCTAAATAATTTTATTGATTCATATCTTAAGCCTGGAGAAATTGTTAAACCTTTTGTTTTATATTTATACATAAGGTATGTAGCAAAAGAATTCGCTGAACTTATTCTATTACCTTGTGAGCCTTTTGTACCGTAAGTATTTAAAGACATAAACCCATTATCAATGTTGTATATATCTTCCCATTGAAATCTGTCTTCTTCATCATAATGTGATCTCAAACCAATTTCTAGATCATTGAATGAATTATTTTTACCATACCAATGATAATCTATTTTTGTTTGTATTCCTTTGGAAATATATTCTCTATTGTTTGCCTTAACTTTTAAAGCATTTTCTGAGTCTAAACTTCCATTGAGTATTGAAAAATGGTTAGAAAAAAATTCAGGTCTGGAAATAACCTTAGATATTTTTTGTGAATTTCCTTCAAAAACTACATCATCTAGTTTGTACCAATTTCTTTTGAAACCATTGAAATATAAGTTTGATGAGATTTTAAAATTTTTAGTAAAATTAATTTCATGAGTTAACAGGTATTGAATATGCTCAGCATCCATTTTGTCTTTTTCCGATCCAGGATATCTCAAAAAAGGTTTTGTTTTGAAATCTGATTCAGTAAGACCTAAATAAGTTTCGTTTGAAATTTCGTCATAATGATGAAATTTAAATTCAAAACTTTGCTTTATTCCTTTATTTTCTGGAGTTGTGAATTTGATTTTTGAGGTTATTTCATTTATATCAAATCCTGTATTTAAATTATTTCCTAATGTCTTAAATCCATCTGAGTTATAATTTAAATATTCAACTAAATAACCAAAATTATTAGTTGTATTTCCGATAGTTGTGTGAGTTTGACCAGTATGAAAACTTCCATAACTAGTTGTAATTTTTCCTTTAAATTTTTTAGGAATTTCAGTAGATACAAAATTTATAGCTCCACCTGTTGTATATGGGCCATATTGTATTTGACTACTTCCTTTTAACACTTCTACGGCTTGCATTCTACTTACAGATGGAAAGTAATATGCTGATGATGCGCTGTAAGGAGCAGGCGATATTAATATGCCATCTTCCATCACAGCTATTTTTGAACTTCTTTCTGGTGAAGTTCCTCTAATACTTATGTTTGGTCTTAATCCAAAACCGTCTTCCTCATAAAAATTTATACCAGATATTTTATTTAAAGCCCTATTTATATCTGTATAGTTAAATTCAGCTAATTCGTTAGTTGAAAGGTAGTAAGCAGCACCTGTTCTGTTTTTTGCCACAAATTTATTACCTAATATAGTGTTCCCACGTATTATTACCTCATCTAAGGATGTTATTGAATCATTAGCGATAGTATTGTTTTGCGAAAAAGTATTGCTTAAATATATAAGCATTATCAAAGAATATATTTTTTTCATATTTTTTATTTAGAATTAATCTAAATTGTTTTGCGAATATATATATTATTATTTAGAATTAGTCTAAATAAAAATAATTTTTTTATTTTGACAGATTAATTTAATTTCGTCATTCAATTTTAAAGCGATGAAAAAATACTTTTTTTTATTATTAATAGCTCTAGTTGGTTCTTGTACTACAACTAAAAACAAATCAAAAGAAATAAACATCTACAGTCAAAGACATTATAATGTAGATGAGCTTCAATATCAAAATTTTGAAAAAATGACCGGTATTAAGGTTAATGTAACTAAGGCTAATGCTGATGAGTTGATTCAAAGATTAAAAAATGAAGGTGAAAATTCACCTGCTGATCTATTTATTACAGTTGATGTTGGGAAATTATGGCAAGCTTCTGATATGGGTTTATTCCAAAAATTCGAAGATAAATCAGTTTTTGAAAACATTGATCCACAATTTTTAGATAAAAATGGATTCTGGGTTCCTGTTACATACAGATCTAGAGTTGTTGTTTATAGTAATGAAAGAGTTAAAAAAGATGATTTATCAACATATGAAGACCTAGCAAACGAAAAATGGAGGGGAAGACTTCTTGTAAGGTCATCCTCTAATGCGTACAATCAAGCACTTGTTTCTTCACTTGTTGCCAACTTGGGAGTTGAAAATACATTCAACTGGTCAGAAGCAGTAGTTAAAAACTTCGCCAGAGATCCAAAAGGGAGTGACAGAGATCAAGTCAAGGCTATTGCTGCTGGACAAGGTGATATCGCAATTGTCAACTCATATTACATAGGGCTATTACTATCATCTGAGAAAGAGGAGGAGATTAAAGCTGGAAATGCTGTTTCTGTATTTTTCCCGAATCAAGATGATAGAGGGGCACATATTAATGTATCAGGTTTGGCATTAACTAAAAATGCACCAAACCGTGAAAATGCAATTAAGTTGATTAAATATCTAACAAGTATTCAGGCTCAAGAAACATATGTTAATAATAGCTATGAATATTCAGTGAACCCTAGTGTTAAACCAGATCCAATTGTTCAGGAGTGGGGTGAGTTTAAAAAAGACCCTGTTGACCTAAATATGTTGGGTATCAAAAGAGATGAAGCAATTCGTATATTTGATAAAACAGGTTGGAAATAGTTCAAAAATATATTACAAACAGAAGAAAATTAATTTTTTCAACTGTTTTTCTTTCATTATTTGTCATTCTACCTATTCTAGCCCTAGTTTTTAGTGTAGTTAAAATAGACACGTCAAATTTTCAGTACCTGTGGGATAATTTACTGTTTGAATATTCTCTTGATACAATATATTTAATAACAATTACATCTATTTTCTCACTTCTATTTGGAATATTACCTGCGTGGTACATGAGTACAAATGAGTTTAAGTTTAAAAATATTTATGATATTTTTCTTTATTTACCGCTTGCTATTCCTGCTTATATAATGGCCTTTACATATAGTGATGTTTTAAGCTACACAGGTCCAATTCAATCTTTTTCAAGAAAATATTTTCCTGATTTTGCTGATCTTATTAATCAGGATTATTTACAAATCGAGGTTTTAGGTATAATCATGGCGCTATCACTTTATCCATACATATATACAGCATGCAGATTGTCATTCTCATTGATTGGAGCCAATTATATTAATTTATCAAGAAGTTTAGGAATGTCAAGACTTAAAACTTTTTTTAAAATTGTAATCCCACTGTCCAGAGTTGCAATTTTCTCAGGATTATTTCTAATTATAATGGAAGTTTTAAATGAATATGGAGCAGTAAAATATTTTGGTGTAAACACCTTCACTAGTGGTATATTTAGATCTTGGTATTCAATGCAAGATGTAGAAACTGCTTCATTACTTGCTGTTTTATTATTTTTTATAGTTGTCTTCTTTTTTTCAATTGAAAGATATTTAAATTCAAGATATAAATTCAATTATACTCCTAATACTAAAAAATTTAAAAATGAACCCCTATCATTTAAAAACAGATTCATAATACATTTGGTATGTCTAATTCCAATCATTCTTGGATTTTTAATACCAGTATTATTTATTATTAATAATGTGATTTATGAATTTAGCAGAATTGATTTTATTAAGGTTTTTAACTTAACCACAAACACTGTTATTATTTCACTAATCGCTACTCTTATAATTTTGGTAATTGCGGTATATTTTCAATTTTTAAAAAGAATTCTTAAGAATAGAACAATAACATTTTTTAATGAGGTTATATCATTAACATATGCATTACCAGGTGCAGTTATTGGATTATCTCTAATATTATTGTTTACATCATATCCGTTTGAGAATGAATTATTGATTGGTTCTTTTGGAATATTGGTCTATGCCTATGTTATAAGGTATATGGCAGTTGGTATATCACCTTTAAAGTCTAGCTTTGATAAACATCCTAGTTCTTATGATGATACTGCATTCAATTTAGGAATGGGACCAACAAAATTGTTTAGATCAATTCATTTACCTATAAATAAGTCTGCAATAGCGATAGCCTTCTTAATTACATTTGTTGATATAATTAAAGAATTGCCAATTACTTTAATATTAAGACCATTTAATTTTGACACTTTAGCTGTTCAAACTTATGAATATGCAATTGAAGAAATGATTCCAAAATCATCAATATATTCATTGGCTATTGTTATGTTGGGAACTATTTTGTTAATATTTTTGAAAAAAATTGTAAATAAAGAAATCGATGTTCCTAAAAGTAAATGAATTACAAAAATATTATGACTCAAATAATCCACTGATCAGAAATTTGAATTTTTCAGTAGAGGAGGGGGATATAGTTTCTTTTATCGGTGAAAGTGGATCTGGAAAAACAACTTTTTTAAAATGTCTTGCTGGTTTAGAAAAAATTAATTCTGGCTCAATAATATTAAATGGAAAAACTTTAAATGATAAGTCGACATTTATAACCCCGAACAAAAGAAAAATTGGGTTTGTTTTTCAAGATTATCCACTTTTTCCTCATTTAAATGTTTTTGAAAATATTAAAATTAATCTCGATAAGAATTACTATTCGAAAATTGACTACATTTTAGAACTTACTAACATTAAAGATTTATGTAGAAGATTCCCTGATCAATTATCAGGTGGTGAACAACAGCGTGCTTGTATTGCTAGAGCTTTAGTTCGTGAACCAGATTTATTACTATTGGATGAGCCATTTAGCAATTTGGATTCTAATATCAAATCTACAATACAAGACGAAATTCAGAAAATCATTAAAGAAACTAAAACAACAACTATTTTAGTAACTCATGATATTAAGGATACTTTCAATATTTCAGATAAAATTTTAATATTTAAAGCTGGTATTTTACAGCAATACGACAATCCAGTTAACATGTACTGTAATCCAGTGAATTGTTATTGTGCTAAAATTCTTGGAGATTTAAATCAAATTAGTGTTAATGGTAAAACTTATTTTATCAGACCTGAAAAAATTAGAGTAGCAAAAAAATCTAGCTATTTGGCTGTTGTTCAAAAAACAGTTTTTGTTGGAAAGGAATATAAAATTAGTGCTAAAATTAATGAGGAAGTTTGGATATTTTTTAGTGAGGAACCACTACAAATTGATCAAGAAGTCTACTTAGAATTAGATGACAAAGACTTACTTGAGTTTGATTCAACATGCTCAAACTTTTTTACTCATTAATTGTCTCATTTAATTTAAATTCATTCTAAACATATTTCAGTTTAATTTTACTTAAAATTTTAAAAATGATTAAATCAGTTAACAGTTGTTTAAATTGTGAAAACCTTGTTGAATCTTTAAAGTGCGCTAAGCATGATGTTGATGTTGAAATTGATAATGTATGTAATGATCACTCGATAAAAAAGGCTTTTTCAAAATTATCAGATTGTATTAGTTGTTCTAATTATAAAAAAGTATCATGCCCAAATCCTGGTCACTCAGCAGCTGGAATGTTGTGTTTCTCTTGGTCTACGTACTAATTTTATAATAGGTCGGTAAAAAATCATATATTTGTGCGCAATTATTTTTAATTGCAATGGGTAAATCTAAATTTATAGAAACTGGACTAACCTTCGACGATGTTTTACTTGTCCCAGCATATTCTGAGATTCTCCCATCTGAAGTTAATTTAGCCTCAAAATTTTCAAGAAACTTGCCTCTTAAAGTGCCTGTTGTTTCTGCAGCTATGGATACAGTCACTGAAAGTAAAATGGCTATTGCTATGGCTCAAGAGGGAGGTATTGGTGTTATTCATAAAAATCTAACCATCAAAAAACAATGTGATAAGGTTAGAAGAGTCAAAAGATCAGAGTCAGGAATGATTTTAGATCCTGTTACTTTAAGCAAGAAAAGTAAAGTAAAGGATGCACTAAAATCTATGAAGGAGTTTAGTATTGGTGGAATTCCAATTGTTGATAAATCAAACACTTTAGTTGGTATTGTTACTAATAGAGATTTAAGATTTGAAAATGATATGAATAAACCGATCGAGGAGGTAATGACATTTAAAAATATAATTACTGGAAGTCCAGGTATAACCCTGAAGCAAGCTGAAAAAATTCTTCAAAAGAACAAAATTGAAAAACTACCAGTTGTCGATAAGGAAAATAAGCTTGTTGGTCTTATTACTTTTAGAGATATTCAAAAAATAACCCTTAAGCCATCATCCAATAAAGATGAATTTGGAAGATTAAGAGTTGCAGCTGCAATTGGAGTTGGTGGAGATAATTTAGAGAGATGTAAAATGCTTTATAAATCTGGTGTAGATGCTGTTGTTATTGATACTGCACATGCTCACACCAAGTCAGTACTAAAAATAATCAAAGATGTTAAGAAATCTTTTCCTGATCTAGATGTAGTTGCTGGAAATGTAGCTACTGCAGAGGCTGCTAAGTTTTTAGCCAAAGCTGGTGTTGATGGGGTTAAGGTTGGTATTGGACCAGGATCGATATGTACTACTAGAATTGTTGCAGGTGTCGGATACCCTCAGCTTTCTGCAATTAACAATGTTTACAATGCATTAAAAGGATCTGGTATCTCAATTGTTGCTGACGGTGGAGTTAAGCATACAGGTGATATAACAAAAGCTATTGCTGCAGGTGCTGACTGTGTAATGTTAGGATCCATGTTAGCTGGAACCCTAGAGTCACCAGGTGAGACTATTATATACGAAGGAAGAAAATTTAAAACATACAGAGGAATGGGATCTGTCGAAGCCATGGAAAAGGGAAGTAAGGAAAGATATTTTCAGTCTAGTATAAAAGACAAAAATAAACTTGTGCCTGAAGGAATAGTTGGTAGAGTTCCATACAAAGGGAGCTTAGTAGAAAGCATGTTCCAATTCACAGGTGGTTTAAAATCGGGAATGGGCTATTGTGGCGCGTCTAGTATAAAAGATTTAAAGGAAAAATCAAATTTTGTTCAAATAACTAGGGCAGGTCTTGATGAAAGTCATCCCCACAATATTACCATTACAAAAGAATCTCCAAATTATACCAGATAGTTTGAGAAAATACGCGATTTTATTATTGTTTATTATTTCATGTAATTATAACATAAAAAATAATGATGGTTATGTTGCTAGAGTTGGTGATGAGTTTTTAAGTGTAGAAGAAATTCAAGAAATAATTCCGAAAAATCTAAATAAACAAGATTCTCTTCGAATAGTAAATAATGTTATAGAAGAATGGGCAACTTCAAAATTGCTAATTCAAAATGCCATAATTAATCTTACTGAAACAGAAAAATCACAAATTGACAATAAATCCGAAAAGTACAGAGAAAATTTAATTATTTCTGAGTACAGAAATAAAATATCAAATAATAATCCAGACACTTTAGCAAGTAAGGATGAAATTGAGTTATTTTTTAGTGAAAACAGTAAAAACTTCAAGCTTTTTGAAGAGATAATAAAAGGTCGTTATGTAAAGCTTAATAAAAAAACATTCAATATCAATGAAATTAAAAGAAGATTTAGAAGATTTAATCAGTCTGATAAATCTTTTTTTGACTCAATCTCAATCCAGCTTTTAAACTATTATTTAAATGACAGTATTTGGATTAATAAAAAGCTGTTTTTTAATAAAATCCCATCTTTGGAATATGATCAAAGCCTTAGAATAAGTAAAAACAATTTATTTTATGTTCAAGAGGATTCTTTGGCTCTATATTTGATTAAAATAAATAATTATAAAAAAGCTGATGATTATGCTCCTTTGGAGTATATTTACAATAGAATTAAGGAAGTAATTGTCAGTAAAAAAAGAATTGATTATTTAAATAAAATTGACAAGGAATTAATAGGTGATGCCATTACAAAAAACCTCTATGAAAGACTTGACTAGTTACACATTATCAATATTATTTTTTGTATTTACACTAACAATTTCTCACTCTCAGCAAGATAATTCGTCTCAAAGAATAAAAATCGATGGAGTTGCAGCTGTTGTAGGTGATTTTATTATACTAGATTCTGATATAGACAAAACCTTAATTGATCTACAATCGCAGGGAGTCAATGTTAATGACTTTGACAGGTGTAGTTTACTGGGCAAATTAATGGAGGATAAACTCTATGCTCATCACGCTGAACAGGATAGTTTAGAAGTTGATAACGAACAAATCTACAGTTATGTAGATCAAACCATTGAATATTTTGTCAATCAATTAGGTAACATGGAAAAAGTATTGGAATTCTACAAGAAGAAAGATGAAGGAACTTTTCGTCAAGAGCTTTTTGAAATTAATAGAATAAACCAACTTTCCGAAAGAATGCAAACGACAATAATAGATGAAATTGAAATTACGCCTGAAGAGGTTAGAGTTTTTTTTCAAAATATACCAAGATACGACTTACCTATTTTTGGAGCTGAACTTGAGATTGCTCAAATTGTTGTTAAGCCCGAAGTAAGCGAGGAGGATGAAATGAAGATAATCCAACGATTGGAGTCTATAAGAGACGATGTCGTTATTAATGGATCAAGTTTTGCAACTAAAGCCATTCTTTACTCCCAAGATCCAGGATCTAGGTCTACAGGTGGAAAATACACATTAAACAGAAGCAGAAGAAATCAAATGGTTAAGGAATTTGAAGACGTTTGTTATAGATTGAAAGAAGGAGAGGTATCAGAACCCTTTGAAACTGATTTTGGATGGCATATTGTTATGGTAGATAAGGTTAGGGGACAGGAGTTAGACGTTCGTCATATACTATTAAAACCTGAAGTATCTAACAATGCGTTGCTTGAGGCAAAAAAGAAAATTGACCTTATTAGAAAAAGAATTATTGATAAAGAATTAACATTTGAAGAAGCTGCTAAATCTTTTTCTGATGAAAAAACCACTAAAAATAATGGTGGTGTTTTAATAAATCCAACAACTGGAAACACACGATTTGAATTAACGAAGATTGACCCCGTTTTATATACTCAAATTCAAAGATTGAATGATAATGAAATATCTGCACCACTACTAGAGCAAGATAATATTGGAAGTAGTAGTTATAAAATTATCAAAATAACAAACAGATTTGATGAGCATGTTGCTGATTACTCTAAAGATTATATTAAGATCAAAGAATTAGCCTTAAAGGAAAAACAGCTAAAAACAATTCAGACCTGGATGAGTGAAAAAATTATTGAAACGTATATTTCTGTGAATAAAGATAGTAGAGAATGTAATTTTGCCAATAAATGGTTAAAAAAATAATTTCCTTAATAGTTTCTACCCGACTTACCGCAATTTTATTTATAACATTTTCAGCGGCTATGGGAATCGGTACTTTCATTGAAAGTATGCATGGTACAGATGCAGCTAGAATACTTATTTATAATGCTTTTTGGTTTGAATTGATGATGGTTTTATTTTTAATCAATTTTATATTTAATATCAAAAGATATAATCTTTTATCAAGACCTAAGCTAGGTATTCTTTTAATGCATTTATCATGGATTTTGATAATTATCGGAGCAGGCGTAACAAGATATATTGGCTATGAGGGTGTTATGCCCATCAGAGAGGGAAATGTTACAAATGAATATTTATCTTCTGATACTTATTTGACAGTATTGATTGATGGGGAAATAGAAGGTACACCAAGAAGAAGAAAACTCGAAAAAAAATTGTTAATGTCCGAATATACAGACAATAGTTTTTTGATTGCTAATGATTTTAATAAACAGAAGTTTGAAATTGAATACCTGGATTTTAAAGAGAATGTTGAACTTTCAGTTGTTGAGAGTGATTCTGGTAGTAATTTCATTAAGATTGTAGAGGCTTCAAGTGGTGAGAGACACGACCACTATATTGAAGAAGGGCAGGTAACAAATTTACATGGAGTTTTGTTTTCTTTTAACAATTATAATGAAGGAGCAATAAACTTTATCAATGTAGACAATGAGTTATTTATTCAAAGTTCTTTTAGAGGATCATACATGAGAATGATTGATCAAAAAAGAGGTGATGTAAATTTAGACCAAATCGAGGAGTTACAACTTAGATCATTGTACGACATAGCTGGTTTACAGTTTGTAATTCCAGATGGGGTAGTCAAGGGATCATACCAAATATTAAAAAGCGAAGAAGAAACAAACCAAAACTCATTAAGAGTCAAGATAACATCGAAAGATAAAAATAATTTAGGTGAGTCTAAAGAGATAGAAATATTTGGTGGTAAAGGTGTGACGGATAATTTTGAAAGGGTAAGAGTAGCTGGTCTTGATTTTTCTCTTAAGTATGGTTCACTTGTTTCAAAATTACCTTTTTCAATACAGTTAAATGATTTTATTGCAGATAAATATCCTGGAACAGAAAAAAGTTACAGTAGCTTTAAAAGCAAAGTTACAGTTGTGAATGATGATGAAAATTTTGATTATGATATTTACATGAATAATATTCTTAATCATAAAGGTTATCGCTTTTTTCAAGCTTCATTTGATCCCGATGAATTGGGAACTATACTTTCAGTTAATAAAGATTTTTATGGCACTTTAATAACTTACATAGGATACATTCTATTATATATAGGTTTATTAGCAACTATGTTTTATGGAAGGACAAGATTTAAGGATTTAAGTAAAAAATTAAATAATCTAAAGATCAATAGAAACTCAGCCTCAGCTATCGTTTTCTTATTGTCGCTTTCATCTTTAAATTCTCAAGATTATGTTCATGAAAATCAGAATTCCTCAACAGATTCTTTAATTGTAAATTATGTTGTTGATGCTGAACACTCAAACAAATTTGGTGAATTGGTAATACAGGACTCGGGTGGAAGAATGAAACCAATTAATACATTTTCATCTGAACTTCTCAGAAAAGTTAGTAAATCAGACACATATAATGGATTGAATTCTGATCAAGTTTTATTATCAATTTTAAGGAATCCTTTAGCATGGTATTCACAACCTATTATATATATTAAAAGGGGTAATGATAGCATAAGAAGTATTCTTGGAATCGATAAAAAACAAAAGTACGCTGCTTTTATGGACTTTTTTGACTCGAAAGGGCAATACAAAATTTCCGAGTATTTAGATGATGCATATAAATCTTCTCTTCCTAATCAGTTTGAAAAAGATTTTATTGAATCTGATAGAAAAGTTAACCTATTATTTTCAGCTTTAGAGGGAGATATTCTCAGAATTTTTCCAACTCCCAATGACGTTAACAATAAATGGGTTTCATATTCAGAGCTAAAAAATGAAAATTTTGTTGGTATTGATTCATTGTTTGTAAATAATATTTTCCCACTTTATTTAAAAGAGTTAGATAATGGTATAAGTTCAGGTGACTACAGTACTGCCTCAGGCATTCTAGAAAGTATTAAAGGCTTTCAGTATAAATATTCAGAAAATATAATGCCCAGTGATGATAAGATTAAGGCTGAGGTTTTGTACAATAAAATAAATGTTTTTGAAAAGCTTTTTATCTGGTATTTTGCTGTAGGAATGTTGTATTTTTTATTTATCATAGTTGATATATTTTCTGGTTTTAGCTTCGTTAAAAAATTTATGAAATATACCTTACTTCTATTCAAATCATCAATTTTCATTTTGTTTATTATTCATACAATTGGACTTATTGCCAGATGGTTTATTTCAGGTCATGCACCATGGGGTGATGCTTATGAATCCATGATTTATGTTGCTTGGGCTACAATGGGTGTTGGGTTATTATTTGCAAGAAAGTCAGATTTAACGGTTGCATCTACTGCATTTGTATCATCAATGATTTTGATGATTGCCCACTGGAATTGGATGGATCCATCTATTGCAAATCTTGTCCCTGTGCTAGATAGTTATTGGCTTATGATTCATGTTTCTGTAATTGTAGGAAGTTATGGTCCTTTTGCATTAGGAATGATACTGGGTATTGTTTCACTAATATTGATGATATTTTTAACTCATAAGAATAAGGAAATAATAAAATTAAAATTAAAAGAATTGACAATTATTAATGAATTATCTCTGACAGTCGGATTAATCATGCTTACTATTGGAAACTTCTTAGGAGGAATGTGGGCTAATGAAAGTTGGGGAAGATACTGGGGATGGGATCCAAAGGAAACTTGGGCATTAATCAGTATTCTTCTATATGCTTTTGTTCTTCACATGAGACTAATACCAAAATTGAGAGGTAATTGGTTATTTAATTTAATGTCAATTGTCGCTTTTGCAAGTATTATGATGACTTACTTTGGTGTAAACTTCTATCTTGTTGGACTTCACTCTTACGCTTCTGGTGATAAGGTAATAACACCAAACTTTGTCTACTGGAGTATTGTTATAGTATTTATATTAGGTACATTATCCAAATACAAGTACAACAAGCATTTAGTTAAATAATTGGAATAATTTTTGTTTAGATATATTTGTTTTTAATTATCAATGAAAAATTTTTATATATATATATTAATTCTAACCTCAACTTTTTCATTCTCACAGATTGAGAATAATAATAGAAAAATTGATATAGCTCCACCAAAAACAAAAACTATTCTTCCAAATGTTACATTAGTTAATCCTAATGCATTTACTATAAAAAAAGAAGAAAAAAAAGATCTTCCAAAGGGAATGATGAATCAGAATAATGAGTATTTTTTAAATCCCGGTGATGCATATGTTAAGAGGTTAAATAAAGAAAAAGAAAAAAATCCAAACAGTTATATGGGTGATGCTTATTTAGGTGATGTTGCTACTGTTTCTGAAGCAGCTAATATTGTATGTAGAGACTTTGAATATGTTGATGGCGATAGGGTGAGAATATTAGTAAATGATGAGGTGGTAGTTCAAAATTTGACTTTAGACTCAAGTTTTAGGGGCATTAATTTGAAGTTAGGTGAAGGTTTTAACAAAATTGACTTCATTGCACTCAATCAGGGGGACTCTGGACCTAATACTGCAGAACTTAGAATATACGATGATAATAAAAAGTTGATTTCCTCAAATCAATGGAATCTTGCTACTGGTTCTAAGGCCACTTTAATCATTGTAAAAAAATAAATTTTTATACATTTTAATAAATGTTTTAAATTAGAGCAAATTTTAAATTTGCAACAATGAAAAATATTATTTACTTATTAAGTTTTTTATTTGTTTTTTCTCTTAATGCTCAAAAAAACAAAAATGGTACTGTATACGACGAACATCCAGGAATTGAATTAATAAATTCTTTTAATCAAGCTTTTGTATCAGCTGACATGGATAAATTAGATTTAATTCTTGATGACAGTTTCAAGGCATATAATGGATTATCATCTGATAAAGATCAAGAGGGAACAACTAAACAAAATTTTATGAGGCAATCAAATTGGTGGAAAACCAACATTAACTACCTAAAAATTACTAATAATGACCCTGCATATCCAGATGCTGTTGAATACAAAAAAGGAGATCAAGTTTGGGTTCAGACTTGGGAAAGAATTTATGGAGTAAATAAACAAACCGGTTTCAAATTTGATATGCCGATTCATAGACTTTATCGTCTTACAAAAGATGCTTCAAAAATTCTAGCTCTAGTTGATTATACGGACAGAAGAAACTATCAAAGAATGTGGGAGGCTTGGCCTGGAAATGATAGAAAAAATGGTACGATTTACATGAATCATGAGAATATAAATTCTGTCAGGAAAGCATTTTATGCATATGTCAATGGAGATGTAGAAACTTCGAATAGTTATTTCAGTGAAAATGCAGTATTTGATGATATTAACGAGTCTTCAACTATGAATCTTGATCAAATTTTAGAGAGAGATAATAAAATTTTTGCTGAGTGGAATCTAACATCTTTAGATGAGGTTGGATATCCAGATTATCTTGAATATGATTGGTGGGAATCTAAAGTAGTTCTTTCTTGGTGGAAATTAAGAATGGAAAGAAAATCTGATGGGAAAAAAGTAACAGTACCTGTTCATATTAGCGATAGTTTTGATAATGAAGGAAAAATTAATAACAGAACAATTTATTGGAACAAAACGCTACTCAACTAAATAAGTTAAAATTTAAAACCCACAGAAATGTGGGTTTTTTTATTTTATGAGAATTTTTTTAAAATATTTTTTTGATCCTCAATTGATTCTATAAATTCCTTTTTAAGTTTTTCAACTAAATCTTTTACTGAAGGAGAATCTGAAATACTAGTGACTCCTTGACCTGCAGACCATATTGTTTTCCATGCTTTTGCCTCAGCCTCAGCTGCACTTAATTCTTTTCCAAAATCAATTTTCTTTGAGTTTTTCCACATATCCTCAGTAATACCCATTGCCTCAAGACTAGGCTTTAGGAAGTTTGCATTTACCCCTGACACAGCTGCTGTGTAAACAATATCATCTGCTTTAGAATTAATAATCATATCCTTATATCCCTCATCTGCTAAGCTTTCTTGTGTATTAATAAACCTAGTTCCCATGTATGCAAAATCAGCTCCCATTTGTAATGCAGAGGCAATATCACGACCAGTGCTTATACAACCAGATAAAATAATTGTCTTTTTGAAGAATTTTTTTATTTCAGCAATTAGTGACATTGGATTTATTGTTCCTCCATGTCCACCAGCTCCAGCTGAAACTAGTATTAAGCCATCAACGCCAGCTTCTGCAGCTTTTTCAGCATGTCTTTTCTTAATGACATCATGATAAACTAAACCACCATATGAGTGTACTGCACCAACCAATTGTGAGACAGCACCCAGAGATGTAATAATGATCGGAACCTTATGTTTCATACATATTTTTAAATCATCCCTAACTCTAGGATTAGTGTTATGAACAATTAAGTTCACTCCAAATGGAGCGGGTTTTTTTCCAGTTTCCTTTTCAAATTCTGCAAGTTCATCTTTAATTTGAACAACCCACTCTTCAAAGCCTTTTGTAGTTCTTTGATTTAGGGCCGGGAATGTTCCTACAATACCGCTTTTACAGCATTCAATTACTAATTTAGGTCCTGAAACAAGAAATAATGGAGCAGCTATTGCTGGTATTTTTAAATCATCATAAAAGCTTGGTTTACTCATATTACTAATTTATTAAATACTTGGTTTGAATTAGGGTTTTAATATTATTTTTTTTTCATCTTCCAATTCAATTAATTTTTTAAAAGCTTTTTTAAAATTTTCTAAGCCATTAAAAATCTCATTTTCTGAATAGTTGAATTTATCGATGTTAAATTTTTCACAATTTTCTCCATCTGAAATATAGTAATCTTGAACACATCCAGGTCCTAGAATGTATTCACCAATTTTAAAATTGTCATTTTTTGATTCCAACACCTTACTTATAGTTTTTACCTTGATTTTATCACCTTCTTTTACATTATTATTTTTTAAAGCTTTTACAATATTATTATCTAATAAAATCAATTTATTTTTTAATAAAAATTGTTTAGATTTTAATTTAAGATCAAAGTTTTCCTCAAAAAATGACCATAGATTTTCATCAGTAAAATTATTAGTTTGACTTAGTAACCGAACAGTTCTATTATTTATTTCCATTTCGGATTTCTCTTTTCATTGAAGGCTTTTATACCCTCTAAAAAATCATTGGAGTTCTTTAGTTTTCTTAATTCTATATTAAGTTTTTGAATTTTTTCATCATCAATATATAATTCCTCATATGCTGTAAGACCTGATTTAATTGCATTTGGAGACATTTTGGTTATTTGATTAATCCATTTATTTATGTTTTCAGTAATATCAGATTCTTCTATCTCTTGGATTAGATTATATTTTTGACAATATTCAACATCTAGAGTTTTACCTCTAGTACACCAATCAATTACAATTCTTTCTGGCATTATCCTTAAAAGTGAATCCATCACTTGAAAAGGAAATAAGCCTCTTTTAACCTCAGGTAATGATAACTTCAAACCCTTTTTAGAAATTACATGATTTGCACATGCTACTATTAATAAACCTCCAGCGTATACATTTCCCTCAAGAACAACAAGTTTAGGTTTATATAATTTGTTAAAAATATCTGCAATTTGTATTGTATTTTCTGATTCTTTAAAATCGTTTAGATCTAATCCTGCACAAAAAGTATCTCCAAAAGATTTATAAATTACTGCACGAATTGAATCATTAGAGTTTGCATAATCTGTACACATAGCTAACTCTTCAATCATTTTTGAGTTAAGGGCATTTTTTTTATTAGCTCTATTTAAAATTATTTCAATATGATTGTTCTCAACTTTAACAATAAGATGATCAAAAGAAATTGTTTCAAAATTTTCAATTTTTTTCTTGTCAAAAAACATAATCACATTCTAAATGTCCCATATGATTCAGAACCTTTAATTTTTTCTTTATAAATAACCTCTAAACAAACTTTTAGATGGTTTCGGGTTTCTCTTGGATCAATTACTCCATCATCCATAACTTCAGATGTCGTATGCCATATAGAAGCTTTTTGTTCTGCATCAATTATTAATTTCTTTTTTTCTCTGTTTAGTTGTCTTTTATCAATTTTTTTGTTTTGTTTTAAAGCAGAATTTATTTTGACTATCTCCATCACCCCCGCAAGTTGTTCTGCGCCCATTACCCCAGATTTAACGTTAGGATAAGCAAATAAAAATCTTGGATTAAAAGACCTTCCACACATTGCATAATTTCCTGCTCCAAAAGAATTACCAACAAGAAGGGTAATGTGAGGCACCTCACTTCCTGCAACAGCATGTATTAGTTGAGCTCCGTGATTGATGATTCCTCTTTGCTCATGTCTTTTTCCAACCATAAAACCAGTCGTATTATGTATAAATAGGAGCGGTGTATTACTTTTATTTGCTAATTGAATAAACTGCGTTGCTTTCTTCGCAGATTCACTAAATATGACTCCATTACTAGCAATAATTCCTATTTTATGATCATTAATTTTTGACCATCCACATTTCATAGTAGCACCATATGTGCTTTTGAACTCTGTAAACTGAGAATTATCAACAAATCTTACAATCAAGTCCCTAATATCAAAGGGATTTTTTAGATTTTGAGGAATAATTCCTAAAATTTCATCTTTATCAAATTTAGGAGGATTCTTATCACCTATTTCTTCAATAATTTTATCTGATACATTAAACTCTACAATGTCTCTAGCAATTCTTATAGCCTCGTTTTCATTTTCTGCTAAAAAATCTGAAACACCTGAAAGATTGCTATGCATAACTGCTCCTCCAAGTTCCTCATCGCTTGAATCCTCGTTTGTTGCCATTTTCACTAGGGGAGGACCAGCCAAAAATACTTTTGCTTGATCTTTTAACATGATAGTATAATCTGACATTCCTGGAACATAAGCTCCACCTGCTGTCGAATTCCCAAAAACAATAGAAATATTTAATACGCCTTGTTTACTTCTTTGGGACATGTCTTTAAACATTGAACCATAGTTATTAAAGACTCTATCCTGGTCAGGAAGATTTGCACCTCCACTTTCAACTAAATTTATAGTTGTAAGCTTATTCTCTGTGGCAATCTTACATAATCTTAGATTTTTTAAACTTGTAGCATAATCCACAACACCACCTTTTTTTGTGCCTATGTTTGCATTAATTAGACATAGTTTTTTTTTAACTAAACCAATGCCTGTTATTGTAGTTCCACCAGGACCAAATCCATTTTCATGTCTGAGACCTGCCAAAGACATCAATTCTATAAATGGACTGCCTTTATCAAGAAGCTTTGTAATCTTGTCTCTTGATAATGATTTTCCATTTTGTTTAGCTTTCTTTAATGCAAATTCACTTCCTTGAATCTTGCTTAACTTTAAATATGAATTTAGTTCTTTTACAAGTTCATTCATTCCTCTTTTATTTGTCTTAAAAGAAGCACTCTTATTATTAATCGAAGATTTAAAAACTGTCATTAATTAATACCCTTTATAATAAAAGAAAGAGCAACTGCTGTTGCTCTTTCTTTAATTTACTTATGTTATGCAATTATTAATTGATAACAAATAATTTTGGAGTTTTAGAACTGATACTTTAAAGACGCAACAGCAGATGTTCCAATCTCAGGCATACCGTTATAAACTCTATATTTTTTATCAAGTAAATTACTTACGTTTACTCCAAGCTGAGTTTTTTGACTAAACTTATATCCAAAATGAGCATCCCATACAGTTCTTTTTGGTACGAATCCACTATAGAATCCTTGGTTTGCTGTAAATGAATTTTGATATCTCATTGATAATCCACCAGAGAAGCCTTTGGATGGGTAATAGCTTATTCCTGCTTTTACTCGGTGTTTTGGAGTGTTTAGATTATACGTAGCACCTCCTGTTTCACCTTCTCCTACATCCTCTTTTTCAAAAAAGTTTTGAGATAACCATGAATAATTTGCAAATAATGAAATATTTTCAGTTGCTGCATACTCAGTTGATATATCAGCACCGTAAAATTCGATCTTACCAAAGTTTTTGTATCCAAGGTTAATTGGTCCTCTTGCAAAAGATTGATCTGTATTAACTATTCCTGTAGGAGCTGTTGTTAGTGCAGTATATCCTGTCGCAAATCCAGCACCCATTATTTGACCTAATGCCCTTGCAAGTAAAGAGCCACCAAGTGCTCTTCCAAATGTAAAACCAAGAGCATCAGCTATATCCCCTGCTGCATCAAGTGGTAATTGAGCAAACGGACTTATTATTTGTAGTGCTGAAAAATTTTCTTTGGTTTGTCTGTAAATATCAATACTAGCTGTAAACTTATCTGATTGAACTTTATAACCAATTTCATAGGTAGTCTCTGTTCCAATTGATGCAACATCAGATGGTTCAAGATTAGTGTTATTACCAACAAGATCAACAGGAATGATAAAACTGTTAGCTACAACCGAATTCCACACAATAGGATTTTGCAAAAAAGATGGTACATTTATATAAAGTCCAACTACTGACTGAGATAATGCTGGAATCATTTGTGGAAGTAATCCTAAATAAATAGAAAATAAATCCAATCCAAGTCCTTGATAGAATACAGGGTTAGCAGCCTGAATTTGTTCAATTCCTGGAATTGCCCAAGTTACATATGGGTTGTTAAAGGTTTGTTGAGTAGCATTACCCATAATTGCAGATGGTAAGCCCCAACTAAAACCTAAATGATCCGCAAACATCGTTTGCGCATTACTACTAGTTGTTGCTTGGCTGGCTGTTAATCTAATAGAACTGTTTGCGCTTGGATTGAATATTAAAGACGCTTTTGGAGCAAAAGCACCTTCATTTATGTTTGTATACTGGTCATATCTACCTCCAAGTATTAATTTTACATTGTCAGAAATAGAAGTGTTAGTTTGAAAATAAGTACCGTACACTCTTAACTCAGAACCATCATTTCTACCAAATAATCCACCAGCAGTCAATTCTTCAGGGGTTGATGCTTGTGAATTCCAGTTAGTATTAAATGATGAAAGTTTATGGTCTAATCCAACACTTAAATCTGTGTTTCCAAGATTTAATTCATACTGAATTTGAGCTTGACTCTCAGTAATATCATTAGTATTTTTAAATGTATTTGTTTGAGTTGTTCTGTAGTAATAACCTTGATCAGCAGTATCAAATGGTGATTCACTCTTACTAACAGAGTATTGTGCAGTCAGATTACCGGTTTTCATCTTAAGATTTAAGAAATTATTTTCATTATTTTCAAATGCTTCTGCATAAAATTCACTCCAGGAAAGACCCTCTCTCGCTGAAATACCAGCTTGAGCAGTAATTTCTAAGCCAGATGATGGTCTGAAGTATAGTGTAGCATCTACATTATAACCATTTGCTTTTTCTAATAATTGGCCTCCGGTCTGTAAAGCTGTTGCTTCATCAATTTCATACTCTCCATTTTCACTATATCTTGCATTAATTTTATATCCAAACGTACCACTATCATTTGCAGCGGCATGTCTTAAAGAAGCTTGAAAAATATCCCAGTTTCCTTTACCAAGCATAGATTCCTGGTTTGCAAGGCCACCAGAAGATATTTCTATCGATGTTCCTGGATGTTTAAAAGGATCTTTTGACATAAAGTGAATAACACCTGAATTTGTGTAGGCACCATATGCAGATGACCCCGAACCTCGAACAACTTCAATTTTTTCCAGGTCAAGTCCAGAGAGATTTGTGTTTGCAGCATCAAATACTTGTAGCCCAAAGGTAGAAATTTGTCTACCATCCAAAAGCACTACTGATGTTGTATTAAAAACACTTGCACCATCCCTTAGAGTTACGTTATATCTATTTGCACCTTGTCTGTCTAATGTAAGCCCAACAACATTATCGAGCAGTTGAGTAACATTTGTGGTAGGTCTATTTTCGATTGTTTTTGCATCAATCACTGTTGTAGATGAAGGAGCATCCACAGCTTTTTCAGTTTTTTTAGATGCAGAAAAAACCATCTCTCCTTTTTCCTGAGCATTTACAAATAAAATACCCGATAGAATAAAAAGAAAGCTTGATAAATAGAATTTAAGTTTCATAATATATAGTTTGTTAATTATTTTCTTGGTCTAATTTAAGAATATTTTCAATTCTAATCTTGTTTTCTGCAAATTTACACAAAAATTGGAAATTGTAAACCTGATTATTGGAAGTGACTATATTTTATTCCCAGATTATATCATTTTCTGATGAATACCAATCATTATAGCTCTGAGAAAATCTCTCATCTATTTTTGCTCTTTTTATTTTTAAAGTCGGTGTTGCCAATCCATTATCAGGAAGCCATTCATCTTTAACCATTACAATTTTTTTGATTTTTTTATAACCATCTAAATCTGAATTTACTTCTTTAAGTAGTTCAGAAAGTTTTTTATTGACTGCATTTTTATCATTTTTTGCAATTTCAGTTGGAACTGCAAGTAAAATTGGTTGATCTAGTCCGAGACCGACTATGCAAAGCTGTTGAAACTCTGTTACTTTCCCGAAATATGATTCTAAAATGCTAGGTTCAATATATTTTCCTTTGCTAGTTTTAAAAATATCTTTTACCCTTCCAGTAATATATAAAAAACCATCTTCATCAATATAGCCCATATCTCCTGTGTGTAACCAACCATCAACTAATGTCTGATTAGTCATTTTTTCATTCTTGTAATAAGAATCAAGTAAAAAAGGACCAGACATACAAACTTCTCCCTCATCCGTAATTTTTAACTTAACACTAGGACTACTTTTTTTACCCACTGAACCAACTCCCAATGGCTGAAAAGGATCTAAATTTGTGCATACACAGCAATTTTCGGTCATGCCATAGCCATTGACAATGTATACGCCAATAGTTTTATACCATTCAAGTAATGGGACAGGCATGGCAGCAGCGCCTGAAACAATAACTCTAACTTTTGACCAACCTAAGGCTGCTCTTAATTTTTTCTTTATTATTGACGAAATTATTGGAATCTTCAAAAGAATATTAAGCTTTTTCTGTGACATCTTTTCAAGTACCTTTTCTTTAAATTTTGTATAAATCCTGGGGACACCCTGAAAAGTTGTTGGCTGAACTTCAGCCAAGTTTTTTCCAAATGTATCCAAGGATTCTACAAAGTTTATGTTTCCACCATATCGAAGACATGACCATTCTATACAAATTCTCTCAAAAATATGATTAAGTGGTAAATATGAAATAAACCTATTATCACCAAATGTACTAACACCAAGTGGATTATAGGCTTCATGAATTTCTTTTGTATTCATGAGTGATTCATACTTGATAACAGCACCTTTTGAGTCACCAGTTGTTCCAGAGGTAAAAATTATAGTCCAAACATCCTCTTTTAAAGGATAATAATTCTCAGTTTGGGGTTCAAACTTATTAATAAATTCTTCCCACTGATAACCTTCTTCAACTTTAGAATTACCCTCGTAATGTGGAAATGCAATTATGGGTAGGTTATCAGTGTCAATTCCCTTTTTCATTTCATCCCAATTATTCTCCAATTTCCCTACAAATAAAGCTTCAACATCACCAAATTTGATTAGATGCTTCATTTCATGAGATTTGAGAGTAGGAAAAAATGGAACTGAAATAAATCCTGCCATGGTTATTGCAAGATCAGCAATAATCCATTCACTACAATTTTTTGAAACTAAACCAACATGGCTTTTCTCTTTGAGTCCTAGACTTTTTAGTCCAGTAGCTAGTTTTCTTGCTGTTAATCCAGCTTCTCCCCATGTATATTCTTTCCATTTGTCTCCAACAGGCTGTCTTAAAAAAGGCTCGTTTTTAAGTTTAGATTCACATTCATAGAATGGAAAATCAAAATGTTTGTTAGTCATGTTGACAATTTAAAAAAAATACATTAAATGACTATATTAATATCAAATTAATTCTTTACAAATGGATAATAAAAAATTAAAAACGGAGCTTAATAATATCAAAGATTTAGAAAAATATATTGGAAAAGAAATTGGAATTACTGATTGGTTCCAAATTACTCAAGATGATATTAATGCGTTTGCAAAATTAACACATGACCAACAGTGGATTCATATTGATATTGAAAAATCAAAGAAATATTCACCCTATAAAACAACTGTAGCTCACGGTTTTTTTATATTATCATTATCTATAAAATTTATTTATGAAACCTTCAATATTAAAAGTGTAAAAATGGGTGTAAACTATGGTTTAGATAGGGTTAGATTTATGAGCCCAACTTTTTCTGGAGGGTATATTAGAGCGTTAATTTCACTTGTTGATGCAGAAATCAGTGCTGAGTCCGTCAAATATAAAATGTCTATTACATTTGAACAGAAAGGTCAAAACAAACCTGTTTGTGTAGCAGAATTCCTAGCTGTAGGATATGAATAATTATGATATGATAATTTTAATATCAATTTTTTAAAAATATTATAACATATTATTGATGTTTTTGAAAATTTTTTAAAATTATGAACTTCTTAATGATTAGGTAATATACTTAAATCTGAAAAAAATTAATTTTACAAAAACTGTTAATATGAAAAAATTTACATACACATTGATACTTTTTTTCTCTACTACAATTTCCTTTTCTCAATACTTCTTTATTGGTGAGCTTGAATCTGAAAATCAAAGTGATACCATGGAGATGCTTGACTTGTGGATGTCTACAACAAAAGAGATTGTTGGTGAAGATTTAAATATGGTCACATTTCAAAAAGAATTATCTAACACACATCTTTTTGTAAGAACTTATGAAAGCCTACAACAGTGGGTAGATGAAGACAATGCTTCAGAGGAGCTGGGAGCTCAAATCTTTCAGAAGTTGAGTGTTGTTGAAGGTATTCAAGAGAAGTTTATGGCAATGCAAGCTGCAACAGATTTCAAAGGTGCAAGATTATTTGAATTGCTTCCTGAATATAGTAATATGGCTCCATACTTTGCGATGTCGACAGACGAAAAAAAGCAATACAAGTATAGAAGAGTTGTTTTTTATGATTTAACCGATGCCGGTGAACAAGCATTTTTAGCAAATCAAAAATTTTGGATTGATGCTGATAAAAAGTTAGGAGTGGATTATTTATATGCATTAATGAAGCCTGTGTTTGCTACTGATTCAGACTATATGCTTGTATTGCTAGACAAATCAAGGTTCGATTATCACAAAAACTGGGAAGATAGAATGGAAAAAAGATTTTCCGATGCAGATTTTCAATCCAACTATGATAAAACTCAGAAATCGCCAGTTAGCTCAGTTGTTGATGAATGGAATTTAAACTTACTTGAAGAATACACTTATTAATATCAAAATTATGAAAAATTTATACTTAATTATTTTTACAACGTTTTTTATCAGCTGCGAAACAACCCCTGAATTAAAATATGGAGGAATGTTTACAGGCGGTGATAATAACTATGAACTTCAACAAGGTTCAAGTGAATACGCATCAATGATAAAAGATGTTGTATTGGGATATGCTGATGGTAATTTTGAAGAGATTATTGAAAATTTTTCAGATTCAGTTACAAGACGTGAGCCTGGAAATGTTTTCAAGGTTGCTCCAAGCATAGAAAGATGGGAAGGTTTTAGATCAAATTATGATTCAATAACAAGATCTCTTACGTCTGTTATGGCTGTAAAAGTCAATGACAATGTATCATATGTAGATGCTCTCTTTTCTCAATCAGTTTATGACGAATCAGAAGTTTCAAGATCAAGAAATTTTGAAAGATATTGGATTAGTCATGAAACAGGAAAAATAGTTAATATTGCTTTTGTAACTCAGGAGATTGATGATTAATAAATAAATTTAATGCAATGAAAAAAATATTACTATTATTTACTATTTCAACTTTATTAAGCTGTGAGACAAAAACAGTTGAAATTGAAAAAACAGCTGGGGAGTGGCTTATGGATGGAAACTGGAATGGAAAAAAATATATGCTCGGTGATGATAAGTATACAGATTTAGCAATGACTTTTATGGAGGCATATGCTGATTTTGATCCTCAAACAATGGTTGATATGACTACTGATATGGCAAAATTCCACCCCGGCGATGTTGCGGGTGTTTTCGATGTAGATATGAGCAATACTGATTTTATTGTTCAAAGGCAATCAGAATGGGATTCTATTAACAGAAATTATAATTTCATTATCCCATTAAAGCTAGAGGAAACTAATTATAATGTAGTTCACGCTGGAATATCTGAAAAAAGATTTTATAAAGATGGTAGTACAGAATCCATACTCTTCTATGAAAAAATTTGGTTTAATAATGAAGATAAAATAAGTAGGGTAGTCCAGTGGATGAGACCTAATTAATTTAAAACTTTTTATATGAAAAAAACATTATTATTTTTTGTCATAGCAGCTTTAATAAGCTGTGAGACAAAAGTTGTTGAGACACCTCTTAAAGCCGGTGAAATTGCTTTAGGTCCAAATACTGGAAGCAAATTTTATTTGACATCTGATGACAATGTAGATATTGTTAAAAAATTACTTGAATCATGGAATAATATGGATCCTGATGGAATGTTTGAAGTACTTGAAGATACAATTACTTGGTTTGTTGCTTCTGAAAAAAAACCTATTGTTGCAGACAAAAAATTTATTGTTGAATATATGTCAGCATATGATTCTATAAGTCAAGTGGTTCAAGGATATATTCCTCATCAATATGAAGGTCAATCAGCAAATGTAGTTTCTGTTGCATCCAGAGAAACAAAATTTAAAAAAGACGGAACAGTTGAGGATGACCGTTTATTCGAAAGATTTTTTATACGCAATGGAAAGATTTTTCGTGTTATGGCTTGGTCTGCCAAATGGAACACTAACTAAAATTTTAATTATGAAAAAAATACTATTAATTATTACTACAGCAGTTTTTTTAGGCTGTGAAACTAAAACAGTTGAGGTTGAAAAAACAGCTGGTATGGTTTACAATGGACAAAACAAAGGAGGAACCTTTGAATTTGGTTCTGATGAAAGTACAAAAATTGCAGTTGACCTTGTTTTAGCCTATGCTGATGGTAATTTTGAGCTAATGAACGAAATGTCCGCTGATACTGTGATGTTTTTTGAGCCAAGTATTGGTAAACCTATTCCTGTTGTTCGTGACCCAAATTATACTTTCTTAAAAGAAATTCAATCTCCTTATGATTCAATCCAAAGGTTCATTTGGAATGCTATTCCAATAAAAGCTGTTGGCGCTGATTATGAAACAGTAACTGTTTCTTTTAGAGAAAATAGATATTACAAGACTGGTGAAGTCGAAAAACTGAGGCTCGTAGATAGAATATTTATTAGAGATGGTAAATTTTTTAGAGTTAATCAATGGAAAGGAATTGTTGATTAAATTTATTAATTTTATAAAAATTTTATTATGAAAAAATTATTATTGTTGTTATTAGTTTTGCCACTTTTTTTAAGTTGTGAAACCAAAACTATTGAAGTTAATTCACAGGTTGGAGAGGGGCTTAGAGGAAGCCAAACAAAATTGTATGCAGGTTCTATGGATTATGCCAAAACTACACTTGATGTTTTACAAGCATATGCTGATGGAGACTTTGATTTTATTATGGAAAAAATGGCTGACACTGTAAGCTTTTTTCCTGATAAAGGAGGAGAATTAATATCATTAGTTAATCCATTTAATGATTTTTTATCCTCTATGCAGGAACCATATGATTCAATATCCAGGAATCCTTACAATGTAACTTCAGTATCCTCAGGACTTGAGGATAGCTATACTATTATATCAGTGCCATTCACCGAAGTTAGGTATGCTAAGGATGGTTCGGTTGAGAGAGATAGAGTTTTTGAAAGATTTATTTTTAATTCAGATGGAAAAATAACTCGTGTTAACAAATGGTCATCTGAATTAGATTAAAAACAATTAATATGAAAAAAATATTTATAATCACATTTTTAACAATCTTCACATTTTCATGTGAATCACCTGCTCCCGCTGAAAAGGAAGCAGAGAGAGCCCCAGGGTTTCTAAGAACACCTGATGGAGATATTCCTGCTGATGATGCTAATCCTGAAAATTTAGATTTATGGGATAAATATATTGAAGCTCATAATAACAGAGATCTCGATGCAATTGCCGAAATGAATATTGATTCAACCCAACAGATGGGAAGTTTTAAAATTATTGGTCCTGATGGATCTGTAATCGATGGGTCTGATACTCATATTGAATTTCTGAAAGGTTGGTTTGAAACTGAAAATCCGACTTGGAATACATGGTTCTCATACACAATGAAGGTTGAAAATCAGCCTGGAGAGTGGGTTATTTCTGGTGCACAAGTAAAAAAGACTGTTAATGGAGAAGAAGTCACATCATATGATATTATTGATGCATACATAGAAGAAGGAAAGATTGGTGCTTTTTGGGTATTTACTAGAGCAGAACCTCAACAATAAAAATAATAATTTTAAATCGATTAAAAGGGAGTTGTTTTAACTCCCTTTTTTTTTGTAATTTTTTAAAATGAATAGAAAAAGTACAATTGATGAATTTTTAATTTACATTGAAAATCGTATTAAAATGGGAGACTATAAAAATTCTGTTCATAAAATAACTTTTATGACAACAGTTCATGTAATTAAAAAAATTATTGGAGAAAAATAAATTATGAAAAAAATTATTTTATTAATTATTGTTTTAACTCTAAGTTCATGTACCATGGACAAAGAAGTTAAGTATTTAAATCAAGAATATTCTATCGAAGTTAGATTAAATGATTTGATGTCAAGAATGACTCTTGAAGAAAAAGTTGCTCAAATGACACAATTTGTTGGTTTAAATTATATCACTGATGCAGATAGAAATATGACTGCAGAGGAAATTTTAAATAGCGATAGTAGAGCATCTTACAGGGGTTTATTAAAAAAGGATATTGCTCAAATGGTTGCAGATGGTAAAATAGGTTCATTTTTACATGTTTTAACAATGAGGGAAGCTAACAGGCTTCAAGAATTAGCGCAAAAATCTAGACTAAAAATTCCTCTACTAATAGGTATTGATGCAATACATGGAAATGGGATGGTAGCTGGAACAACAGTTTATCCCTCACCAATATCTTTGGCATCTACATTTAATGAAAATATTGTTTTTAAAATTGGACAAGAAACTGCAAAAGAAGTTAGAGCTCATGGATCTCATTGGGCATTTACACCCAATGTTGATGTATTAAGAGATCCAAGATGGGGTAGAGTTGGTGAAACGTTTGGTGAAGATCCGTATCTAGTTGGAAATTTTGGTGTCCAAATGATAAAAGGCTTGCAATCGGATGATTTCAGTGGTTTTGATAATGTAATAGCATGTGCTAAACATTTTGTAGCTGGTTCTGAACCAGTCAATGGATTGAATGTTTCCCCAATGGATATTTCTGAAAGGTCTCTAAGAGAAATTTATTTAAAGCCTTTTAAAAGAGCTGTTGATGCTGGTGTCTATTCCGTTATGGCTGCGCATAATGAAATAAATGGCATCCCAGCTCACATGCATAAGGAGCTCCTTACAGATGTTATGAGAAATGAATTTGATTTTGAAGGATTTTATGTTAGCGATTGGCTTGATATTAATCGAATAAATGTCCTACACAAAATTGCTAAGGACTTCAAGGAAGCAATTTATTATGCAGTTGACGCTGGAATGGATATGAATATGCATGGTCCAAACTTTTTAGAAAATGTAATTGAATTAGTGGAGGAAGGAAAACTAGATATTGAAAGAATTAATTATTCTGCTAGAAAAATTTTGTATGCTAAATTTAAATTAGGCCTTTTTGAGAATCCGTTTGTAAGTCCAGATGATTTAGATGAAAACGTCTTTACTGAAGAACACAAAAGCACTGCGCTTGATGCCGCGAGAAAATCTATAGTTTTATTAAAAAATGATGGAATTCTTCCAATAAATCAAAAAAGAGGAAAAAAAATATTAGTTACTGGTCCCAATGCAAATAATCATTCAGTTTTAGGTGATTGGGTTTTTGCTCAGCCTGTAGAAAATGTAATAACCATTTATGAGGGAATTAAAACACTTGGAGACTCTAAAGGTTTTCAGATTGATTTTTATGATTCGAATAGTGATATTAGATCTATTTCACAAAGCGATATAATTAAAACTGTAAATAAGGCTAAAAATTATGATCAAATCATTGTCGTAGTTGGAGACAATTCACAAAGAATATTAAAATCAAAAAGAACTGCTGGTGAAAATATGGGAAGAGCAAATTTAAATTTGGCAGGAAAGCAACTCGAGTTGGTACAAAAATTAAAGAAAATCAATAAAAACGTAATAGTGATATATGTGAATGGTAAACCAATCGCAGAGCCTTGGATTGACAATAATATTAGTGGTGTAATTGAGTCATGGGAATTAGGTAGTATGGCTGGACAGGCAGTAGCAGAGGTTGTTTTTGGTGATGTTAATCCTGGGGGTAAACTTCCTTTGACATTTCCTAGGAGTGTTGGTCAGTTACAAATGATATATAATCATAAACCTTCTCAATATTTTCATAAATACGCTTTTGAAAAAGTAACACCTTTATATCCTTTTGGTCATGGGCTGAGTTATTCAAAATTTATTTATTCAAATTTTGAGCTATCAAAAAATGAGAATGAGGATTTGATTAACGTAAGTGTCCAAATTAAAAATGATAGTAATATTGCAGGTGATGAAGTAGTTCAACTTTACTTTAATGATAGTTTTAGTTCAGTAACTAGACCTGTAAAAGAATTAGTTTCATATGAAAGAGTTTTCATAGAAGCAGGTGAAACGAAGACTGTCAATTTAAATGTCCCTATTGAAAATTTAGCATTTTATGATATTAACATGGTTTATTGTGTTGAAGAAGGAGAATTTGAATTCATGGTCGGAGGATCATCAGATTCTAAATTTCATTTAAAAAAGTCAATTAAAATTGAAAACAGGCATGAATTTTAAATTATACATAATCATTTTTTTAGTTGTTATTTCTTGTAATAACATTTCAAATAATGAAGTAAATCCAAAAGTCATTGCCTACTATACTGGTAATGGAGAAACCATAAATGAATTTGATCTGAGTGGTGTGGATCAAATTATATATAGTTTTTTACATCTTAAAGGAAATAAATTAGCTATCGATAACGAAGCTGATAGTATTAGTTTATTAGGTATTGTTGATCAGAAAAAAAAGTATCCAAGCCTAAAAGTCTTGATCTCACTTGGTGGATGGGGTGGATGTAAGACCTGTTCAGATGTATTTAATACTAAGGAAGGAAGAATTGATTTTGCAAAATCTACTGCTAAAATAATTGAAGAATACAATGCAGATGGAATCGATTTAGATTGGGAATATCCTGCAATTCCAGGACCTCCAGGTCATGCTTTTAGAGATGATGACAGAGATAATTTTACTGATTTAATTAAGCTACTTAGAGAATATATGAAACCAGATGACATTCTCAGCTTTGCTGCAGGTGGATTTAAAAGTTTTATCGATAAATCAGTTGACTGGGATCAAGTTACACCACTCATAGATAATGTTAATCTAATGACCTATGATTTAATAGGTGGTTATTCAAAAGTAACCGGACATCATACTTCACTTTACTCTACAGAGAACCAAGAAAGATCGGGAGATTATGCTATACAATATTTAAAATCAAAAGGAGTTCCAGCAAGCAAAATTGTACTAGGTGCAGCGTTTTATGGAAGAATTTACAAAGATGTTGCTAATGTTAATAATGGATTGTATCAAGCTGCAAATTTTAAAGGTGGAGTAAATCAAAATAATTTCAATGAAGTAACAAAAGATTTTGAGTTTTTTTGGGACGAAACTGCAAAAGCCCCATACGCATACGATAAAGAAAATCAGCTTTTTCTTACATATGACAATCAAAAATCTATTGAACTAAAATCAAAATATGTTAAAGACAACAAACTGCATGGAATAATGTTTTGGCAATTAATGAATGATAAAAAGAAAGATGGTTTGTTAAAAGTGATGGTTAACAATATTAAAGAAAACTAATCAAATTAAATTTCTTTCTTCCAAAATGCAATGCCACCTGCTTGCTTACCAACTTTAACTGAACTTACCAGCTCATAAGAATCTAGGTCTATGACATCAACAATGCCAGGTTCACCACCAATTCCCTCAACAGAAATAAATGCATATTTGCTATCAGGTGAAATAGCAATTCCATGAGAGACACTTGTTGTATTTTTTATGATTGCTAGCTCTTCTTTATTTTCGAGATTCCAAATAGCAGTTTTACCTTCACTTTTTATAGTTCCAATCAGTAATTTTCCATTTGGCGTTATTTCTAAATTATAAGGGCCTTTACCAGTTTTAAATCGATCAGAAACCTCCCATTTATCTAAATTAACCTCAATAACCTCATCAGATCCATTACCAGCTATATATGCAACATTTTCCTTAGGATGGGGGATAACCCATGTTGGTTTAACCATTGAATGTTTCATATCGCCCATGGTATTCATCATGTTTTCTTTTTTATCGTCTGTCATCATTTTTCCTTTCATATTATCATGATTCATCATTTTTCCAACCATTTTTTTATCATTCATTATCTTATTTTCTAAATTTAAAACCCTACTCACTTTAAGATCAAGTGCATCAATTTCAAAAAGTTCACCTGACATCATCGCAACAGAATATTGGAATAATCCATCAGGTGATAATCTTGAGCCATGGGGCATAGAACCTGTGGTAATCTTAGTTATCTCAGTCATTGTTTCTGGATCTACTACAGAAACATTGGATGGTTTCATGCTTCCGTGTAAATTAAAATTCACACAATATAAAAATCCAGTGATGGTTGAAATTTCCATTGTAGCAGGAAATAATCCTAATGTGGTTCTTGCTACTGCTTGGTTGGTCTCAGTTGAGTATTTAACCAAGGTTCCAAATGGATTTCCATGAGCCAAAGATATATACCAAAAATCTCCGCTTGGATCAACTGTAATTCCGTGAGGGCCTTCAATTTCAGCAAACATAAATCCTACATCAATTCTCTCTGCTTCAACTGCTTCTTTTCCATCAAATTTTATGAGGGAAACTGTATCTTCAGATTCAGAAGCAACATAAGCATAATAATTCTGGCCTAGACTAAAAAATGGAATTAATATTAATAATAATAATTTTTGATTCATAACTATTCAATTGGTGGACTAGCTAATATTTGAAAGAAATCTAATAGATCTTCAGCACCCAATGCTTCTTTCAAAGTCTGATCACTTGCAAACTGATTTGTGTTTGAATTATCCTTTTTCTTATCTAACAACTTTAAAGCACCAATACCAGTATAAAAGTCAGAATAAAAGATATTTCCTTTAAAGTATTGAGCACCCCAAAGCATCGTTGAATTAGGAACATATCCATCTGGATGTCCTGTCCCATATTTAGCTATTTCTCTTCCTTGTTTGTATAAGTCACCCATTAAATCACCACTTATATCAACAACCCTCACTCCAGCTGTGTACATACCAATGTAAAGCACATCATCCTCAACCCAATAATTGTGGGATCCATGACCGGGGACTTCATATCTTGCTACTTCAACTGGGTTTTTTAAATCCGTGAAGTCAATAAAGTGTAAATAACCTGCAGTCTCATTGAAGGTGTTTCCATCAACACCCTCAGGAAATATTTCATCTCCCATTATCACATAAAATTTTCCAGTTGATTTACTTTTAAAAGGAAAAGCAGCATGGTTTCCACCTGAATCATATCTGTAGTTTCCAATTTCTACTGGATTAGATGGAGATCCTCCTGCAATACCATTTCCAACATCAACTAAATAAACACCTTGTTTCCAGTTTGAGGAATATGCTATTCCATCTTCAATCCAAACATCATGTATTGCAGAACCAGGTTCATCAACTTCAAAAAATCCAACTTCTTTCGGGTTTTTTGGATCTTCAATATTAATTACGTAGTATTTGGCTGGGTTCGCAAATGCGTTTAATGCATATACATGATTTTCATATATAAAAATATTGTGAACACCACCAGTTAAATTTGTTGTATACTCAGAAATAATTTCAGCATTTGATGGATCAGTAACATCAATCAGTATAATTCCATTTTTCCTTTTTGAAGATGCCTCTCTTGAAATAACGCATAATTTCCCATCTTTCGAAACTTTCACATCATTAACAATTCTAGCATCTACTTGAATACTATCAATTTTTTTGATATCTGTTGGATCTGTTACATCCCAAAAATATGCAGTGCCATCAGATCCCCATGTTCCAGAGACACCATAATCCTTTCCATCTGTGCCCTCAAAAAACCAAGCGTCAGAGGTTCTTCTATCAAATACCTCCCCCAAACCAAGTTTAACGATTTCTTTTTGAATGTCTCTGTTAACTGCTTTAACTTTAATAGATGAGTTGGTATTACCGAATGATGCATTGATTACATATTCTCCAGCTATATCAGCTACAAATTTACCTTTACCTGAAATAAGTCCTGAAGCAGTTGTACTTTTGTTAGTGGAAACTCCAGAAAAAGAAAATTTTGGTTCTATTCCAATCAATATATTCCCTTTTTTATCTTTAAGTTGCGCTGAAAGATTGATGACATCCCCAGTTTTAATTACACCTTCAGAGTCAGAACTTAAATCAATTGATACAACTGGGTTATTTAAAACATTAATTTTTTTGGATACACTTTGTCCATCAAAAGATGCACTTATTACAGAACTACCTTTTTTGATTGCCTTTAAGTTGCCCAAATCATCAACTTTAATTATTGCCGGATCAGATGACTCATATTTAAAATTTAAATCAGATTTTTCTTTACCGTCAGCATATTTTGCAACCGAATTAACTTCAGCAAAATTACCTACATAAAGCTCACCATTTACATTAAAGTCTATACTTGAAGCTTTAGGAAATTTAACTCCAACCAAAAATGTTTGACTCAATCTTTTACCACCTTCCATTCCAACACAAACTGCAACAATTTCAAATATACCTGGCTCACTTGCAACAAAAAGTCCAGTTGGATCTATTGCTGCACCTACATTGAAAGCCCCATCTTTTTGATAATAAATCAGTCGTTCACAAGTGGTTTTATTTCCGTCTAAATCAGAAATATAAGATTCAGCTTGAAAAGTGTCCCCAATATTTAAAATCAAACCATCTAAATTGGATTCTATACTAAGATTTTGAGAGTGATTTAGTTGTAAGCTAAAAATAGCTATAATAATAAGTATCAATTTTTTCATTTTTTTAAGTTTTAGTAATTAATATTAATCAACATATTGATTTGTCATAGAGTTATTTGGCTTTAAGTCAGAAACTTTTGCAACACCAATTCCTGTATTAAAATCAGAGTAAAATACATGACCTTTGTAAAGTTGAGCACCCCAAACCATTGTATCATTAGGGATATATCCATCCGATGTTCCAGTTAAAATATACCCAATTTCTCTTCCTTGCTTGTAAAGATCGCCAAGTAAATCGCCGCTAATGTCAACAATTCTTACACCACCAGTATACATGCCGACATAAAGTATATCGTTATCTATCCAATAATTATGAGATCCATGTCCAGGAAGCTCATATCGAGCTATTTCAATTGGATTTTTTAGATCAGAAAAGTCAACAAAATGTAAAAATCCAGCAGTTTCATTTGTACCATTTGGATTTACACCATTAGGAAATATTTCATCACCCATTACGGCATAGAATTTTCCTGTTGATTTACTTTTAAATGGAAAGGTTGCGTGATTTGCCCCACTGTCATAAGTGTAGTTTCCGAACGCTACAGGATTTTCTGGTGTTCCTCCTGCTATTCCATTTCCCACATCAACAAGATAAACTCCATCTCTCCAGTTAGAAGAGTATGCTATTCCATCCTCAACCCAGACATCGTGTATCGATTGACCTTCTTTTCCTATTTCAAACATACCGACCTCATATGGATTAGCTGGATCCTCTATGTTGAGAATATAATATTTTTGACCAGCACTAAGTGCATAAACATGTTTTTCGTCAATAAATAAATTATGAACACCACCAGTCAAATTCTTTGTATATTCTTTAATAATTTTAACGTCATAAGGATTTGTTACATCTATTATTATAATTCCATTTTTTCTGTTTGAAGCACCCTCTCTACTAATAATAGCAATTTTACCATTTGGTGATACTTTAACATCATTCACTGTTCTTGCATCAACTTGAACGCTATCAATTTTTTTAATATCTGACGGATTTGTAACATCCCAAAAGTATGCAGTACCATCCGCACCCCATGTTCCAGTTACAGCATAATCTCTTTTATCAACTCCTTCAAAGACCCAGAAATCAGATGTATGTTTATCGTTAACCGACCCCGCACCTATTTTTTTTACCTCTCTTTGAACTTTCCTTTGGAAGACATTAACAACTTTTGATTTTGATGCATTTCCAAATGATGCGGTTAAAATATATTTCCCAGGAACATCTCCAACAAATCTACCATCTTGAAGAATTAGTCCAGATGCTGTATTACTCTTATCAAAAGATTTTCCGGTAAATGAAAATTTAATGTTTACATCATTTAATAGGTTTCCTCTTTTATCATATGCATCAGCTTTTAAGTTTATAACATCACCAGTTCTAATTTTTTCTGGTTTTTCTGCTATACTTAAATCAATATTGTTAACATTATTCTTCTTAACATTAATAGTTTTTGAAGATTTCACACCATCAAAAACTACATTAATTGTTGCAGATCCAGATCTTACAGCTAATACATTGTTAGAATCATCAATTTCTAATTTATCATTAGATGAGGAAATTGAAAATTCAAGGTTTGAAAAATATCTTTCAGCATTATCAGATTTCCAATAATCAATATCTCTAACAACATCCATTTGATCAGTGATTTTATATGAGAGTGGTATATAGGTATCAGTGTAAATTGTTTCACTTCCTGTTAATATTTCAATGCTTTTAACTTTAGGATAATTTATTGTGACATTAAAAGTTCTTCGAATACTTTTTCCACTTCCATAGCATATTGCAACAACCTCATGATATCCTGGCTCAACGGCTTTAATTGTTCCTTTGGCTCTGTTAAATTCCATGACCTTTCCAGTCATGCTGAATGCACCTTTTTTATAGTAATATATAACCCTTTCGCAATCATATTTTTTTCCTTGATTATCAACAGAATATGTAGTTGGTTTATAAGTTTGTCCTATATCTAACTTCAATTCATCTAAATCAGATATTACACTTTTTTCTTGTGCAACTAATGTTATTGTAAACAAGAAAAGAATTGGTATCAAAAATCTCTTATTCATAAGTAATAAATTATTCTATTAATATAATGAATAAAAAAAAGGGAATCAAGTGTGATTCCCCCTTTTTTATGTGACCTCGGCAGGATTCAAACCTACAACCTTCTGAGCCGTAATCAGATGCACTATTCAGTTATGCTACGAGGCCAATAATTATTTGCAAATTAACCTAATAAATTTAAAAGTAAAAAGAATATGAGCATAGCTGAGTAAAGATTAATTGAAAAATTGAACTCTTTATTTTTAAATGAATTATAATAAATAGTCTGTGTTATAATGCCAGTTAAAAACCACCCCATATAATTAGATGCTGGAACAATATTATCTTTAAATTCCCAAAAATCTAAAATAGGTGCAACAGGTTCAATGAAAAGATCTATAAAAACCATTAGAATCGAGGCTAATATTATTGAAAAATATTTATTTTTTATCCATAAATTATGAGCAATTCCACCCGAAATTAAAGTAATTATTATCCAATTAATACCAATCAGAAAGGGTACACCTAAGGATTTTGGCCCCATATTCTGACCATATTCATAATTTCCAAAAATTAAACCATAATTAACACCTAAAAACTCAACAAAAATTCCAACAAAAAATATTAGAAAAATCCCTAATAATTCCCTGAAACCAGGTTTTTTTTGGTTAATTATTAGGAGTAGAGCTGTCAGATATAGATTTATTGGAGTTAGAGCAGCAAAAAATATGATATCATAATATAAGAGCCCTAGGGCACCTGAAATATGAATTAGCCATATAAGAAAAATTGATATTTTAATATTTAGAATTTTCAATTAAATCACATGCAATCTTTGATGATAATAGACATAATGGAATACCTCCACCTGGGTGTACGCTCCCTCCACAGAAAAATAGATTTTTAAATTTTCTTGAAAAATTTGGATGCCTTAAAAATGATGATAATATATTGTTACTTGATGTACCGTACAATGATCCTTGATAGGAATTGGTATTATTTTCGAGATTTTTAGGGCTATATATTCTCTCCTCTTGTATGTGTTTTTCAACATCACATTCCAATATTCTCTCAATTTTTTCCAAAATATTTTTTTTTAATTCAACCAGTTCATTTTCCCAGTTTTGATTTTTATTGTGTGGAGCATTAACCATTACAAACCAATTTTCACAATTTTTAGGCGCATCATTTTTAACATCTTTGGATGTTATGTTTATGTAAATAGTAGGGTCATTAAATAATTTACTTTTTTTAAAAATGTATTCAAATTCAGTTTTGTAATCGGATGAAAATAATATGTTATGAAGATCTAAATTTTCAAATTTTTTATTCATGCCCCAGTAATAAATTACAGCAGAACTTGATCTTTCTTGTTCTGTAAATATATTTTTAGTTTGATTTTTAATTATGTTTTTGTAGAAGTAATTGGTATCTACATTTGAAATTATATAATCCGATTTAAAAATCTTACCGTCATTAAGTTCAATTGAGTCAACAATATTATTTTTTACGTTTAAACCTGTGACACATTTATTAAAGTAAAAATTAACACCAATTCTTTTTGCTAATTCATAAAGACTGTTTGTAATATCATACATCCCTTTTTCAGGGATATATGTGCCATAATTATTTTCAAGATGCTGGATTAGTGTCATCATTCCTGGTGTTTTGTATGGTGATGATCCATTATAAGTTGCATATCTGTTAAAAATTTGAATTAAATAATCATTTTTTAATTCTTTAGAATTAACCTGATTCAAAGTCTGATTTATTTGATAAATATTGAACTTAAACAATGCTTTGATTGTTTTAATATTCGTATAAGTCGATAGCTTGTGTAGTGATTTATTTAAAAATATATTTTTAGTTAATTCATATTTTTTTCTTGCTTTTAAAAAATAGTTAGTTAACACTTTATTTTCTACTTTAAATTTTTCTTTAACCTCATTTAAAAATTTTTGTTTGTCTGAAAAAGCGGTAAATTTAGTTCCGTCATCCCAATAATATTTACAATGAATATCTTTTTTTTTGTACTTAAAAAAATTTCTTGGATTTTCACCTGACATTGTAAATAATTCATCCACAAGATTTGGCATGGTAAAAAGTGAGGGGCCTGCATCAAATCTATAATCACCTAGTTTAAATGTATTTAGTTTTCCGCCTGGGTTTTTGTTTTTTTCAAACACATTAACATTAAAGCCCATATTTCTTAATCTAATTGCTGCGCTTATTCCTCCAATTCCTGATCCAATGACATTTGCTTTCATTATTAAAATATTTTAGTTTTTTGACTGATTATATTAAATCTTGCAAATAAATCCTCACTATACCATCCTCGCTCTTTAGTTTTTTTAATTATTTCTGAATGTGCTTTATTTTTATATGCAAAATCTGTAATTGAACTAAAATCTTTCCAAACACTAAAAGTAGCTTGGGTAAGAAAAGGAAGCTCCCCAATACCTTTATAGAATTCAACGCCATCAGCATTGCGAATTGATTTTGCAGCAGCTGGCACATTAGCCCAAAAATCAATCTGTTTGGAAAGTTTTATCTTCCCTCTTGTTATTACTCCAATTTTATTTTCTGAATTAGTAACGACTTTTTCATTAATTTGAAAAGGATTTATTTTATCCCAAAGACCATTTGACATAATGGGAGTCATCAAATAATCAACTCTTTTTTCAGCTTTTCTACTAATTTCATAGGCATGTTCACTAGCGTTTAAAAATTTTAATGCACTTTTTTTATTTTTCCACACACAGAGTAAGGAGTATACTCCAAAATCGGGTTTTATAAAACCTCCCTCAGCACCGGTTCCAAGCATTTTGTAAAATGTAATATTTTTTAATTTATTTAGGAACTTTCTGGCTTCAACCATTTGTTTAAAAGCCCAAAATTTATTTGACTTAAAATAAAAAAATGATATGGAAACAAACACAAATCTTAATTATCAAAATTCGTTCCATTAAATTAAAATAATTAATGATATATTTAGATTCGTTTAAATAAATTAAATTGAAAAATAAATTTGATTATATATTCTGTGGATATGGTCTTTCAACATGTATCATTCTTTATAAAATGTCATCTTATAATTTTTTTAGAAATAAATCAATTCTAGTAATTGAAAATAGCAGTGTTGAGATAAATAAAACATGGTGCTTTTGGGACAATAAAGATTCAATTTGGAGTGATTTTATTGACAAAAAATGGTCTGACATTAGGTTCAAAAATATTGACACTGAAATTGATTATGACCTGAAACAACTAAGGTATAATATGATTAGTAGTTCTAAATTTTTTAAGAAAATTAAAAAAATAGTAGAATCAAAATTAAAAATTAGTTTAGTTTATGATGATGTTTTAAATATATCAGATGAAAATGAAACGGTAAATGTAAGGTCTAAAAACGGTCAATACACTGCTAATAAAGTTTTTAATAGTATACCAAAATTTACACCATATGATAATCACAAAAAATTTCCCAAATTATTGCAGCATTTTAAAGGATGGACAATTAAAACAAATACAAGTTGTTTTGATCCTAGCATTGCTACAATTATGGATTTTTCAATAGATCAGAAGAATGAGACTCGTTTTTTTTATTTACTACCTAAGAAAAATAATGAGGCACTTATTGAATTTACTTTATTTACAAAAAATTTAATCGAAGAGAAAGAGTATGAGTCTGAAATCAAAAAATATATCTCCTCCTTGAACATTAAAGATTATGAGATAATTTCAAAAGAAAAAGGTGTTATTCCAATGACATGTTATCCATATGATAAGTACAATTCATCCAATTTAATTAATATTGGAACTGCTGGGGGATGGACTAAACCATCAAGTGGTTACACATTTAGATTTATCGATAAATTTTCTGATAAATTAATTTCATTTCTTATTTCAGGGAGAAGTTTCAAAAATTTTAAATTTAGAAATAGATATTGGTTTTATGACTTGATTTTTCTTGATGTGCTGTTTAATAAGAATTCAGTAGGATCTGTACTTTTTGAAACAATGTTCAAGAAAAATAGCTTTAGTTCAATATTCCGTTTTCTTGATAATGAAGGAAGTTACTGGGACGATTTAAGAATTATTAATTCTTTTCCTAAGTTGATGTTTATTAAATCATTCCTAAAAAATATCCCCCGGATAATATCGACTTATTTATAGATTTTTATCACAGATTCGCCGTTTGATTTCCTGTATCCTCTGTACATCCCCTCAGTATTAAAATCCATTAAAATATTTCCATTCTTATCAATACCAATTACACCACCACTGCCACCTAAATCTTTCACTTTTTTCAAAGTATTTCGTGCCGCTGAATTTATAGAAATATTTTTGTATTCAATTTGTGAGGATATATCATAAGCAACTACATTTCTAATAAAGTATTCTCCCCATCCTGTGGATGAAATACCACAGGTGTTATTGTTAGCGTAGGTTCCTGCACCAATTATTGGAACATCCCCAATTCTATTCCATTTTTTATTGGTCATTCCACCTGTCGATGTACCTGATGTTATATTACCAAGTTTGTCTAATGCAACACAGCCAACAGTGCCAAATTTATTTTCCTTTAACGAATCTCTCTTTTTTGCATTTAGTAATGAATTCAATCTTCTTTCAGTTATAAAATATTCATTATCGGTAATTTCTAAACCTTGACTTTTTGCAAATAATTCTGCTCCACTTCCAGAAAGAAATACATGCTCAGATTTTTCCATAACAGATCTTGCAGCTGATATTGGATTTTTTATGGTTTTAACACCTGCAATTGCACCTGCATTTAAATTTCCTCCAAACATTATAGATGCATCCATTTCAACAATCTCATCATTTGATAAGACAGAGCCTTTACCGGCATTAAATAATTCTGAGTTTTCAAGCACTTTAATTGTTGATTCAACAGCATCAACACTTGAGCCTCCATCTTCAAGTATTTTGTATCCAATGTTTAAGGCCTCTCTCATTTTTTGATCATACGCTGATTCCATTTTTTTACTCATATTCTTTTTTAGAATAGTTCCAGCCCCACCATGAATGACAATTGCAAAATCAATTTCTCTACTATTTTCACAGCTAAACAAGATTGAAATAAGAAAAACTATAAAAGTAAGTCTAAACATTAGAGTGCATTTTTTGTTATGTAGTATCTGTATGCTATTATAAGCATTTGTATTTTATTAACTTTTTTAAGATCTAATCCTTTTTTTGCGAAACTAGGGAAAATCAACTTGTTAATTTTTGCTAGAAATTGAAAAATAACTTTAGTTTTCATTTAATGCAATATACAATACATGTCTTATCTTAGCAAAATATAATGACAACTCAAATTCTATTACTAATTTCTGGATTGATTTTGCTAATTGGTGGAAGTAATTATCTTTTAAAATCAGCAGTTGAACTTTCAGTAAAATTAAAATTATCAAAAGTTGTTATTGGCTTAACAGTTGTTTCTTTTGCTACATCAGCACCAGAATTATTGATAAGTATTAGTTCTGCCCTCAAAGGCTCAGCTGATATTGCAATCTCAAATGTAATAGGATCAAATATTGCAAATATAGGTTTGGTCCTAGGCTCAGCTTTGTTTTTCACAAGCATTATAATTCCTAAATCTAATATGGTCTATGATTGGACATTCTTGATGATTATTAGTTTTGTTTTTTATTTTTTTCTTAAAGATTATACTGTAAATAGAGTGGAGGGAATAATTTTATTTACAGGATTAATTCTTTTTCTTTTTTTTATAGTAAAAATTAGAAAAGATGATAGTAATGATGATATTTCAGATGAAGTTACCTTGTCAAACCTAAATATTTTAGTTTATATTATCATATCGAGTTTTGTGCTTTATGTTGGTTCTGAACTTTTTGTGAATAGTTCTATATATTTTGCAAAGTATTTTGGTGTTTCTGAAAGAGTCATCGGATTAACTTTGGTTGCAATTGGAACTAGCTTGCCAGAGCTTGTAACAACTCTTGTTGCTATTTATAAATCAGAATTAGACATTTCAATTGGTAACATAATTGGATCTAATATTTTTAATATTCTTGCAGTGATAGGTATTACCTCAATAATAACTGATTTAAATATTTTAAGTGATGGAATTTTGGAGTTTGATATCTATGTAATGATACTATTTAGTTTCGTTTTATTACTCTTTTACCTTTCAACAAAAAAGAGATTACTAAATACATATCATGGTCTAATCTATTTTATATGCTTTATAGCATATTATATTTATATAATATAAAAAAACACCCCTAAAAGAGGTGTTTTTTGAATTAAAATTTAACTTAATAATTAAACTTTTGCAGACTTAACTGTCTTAATAATTCTAGCTGCAATTTTATATGGATCACCATTAGATGCTGGTCTTCTATCTTCTAGCCAACCTTTATAACCTTTTTCAACTGTTATAATTGGAATTCTAATAGAAGCTCCTCTATCTGAAACACCATAACTAAACTCTGTTATTGATTGCGTTTCATGATCACCAGTAAGTCTTTGATCATTATAAGCTCCATAGACAGCAATATGCTCATTTACAACGGGTCTGAAAGCTTCACAAATTGCCTCATATGTTTCTTTAGATCCACATGTTCTTAGCGTTGTATTTGAGAAGTTTGCATGCATTCCTGATCCATTCCAGTCTGTTGCTCCAAGTGGTTTTGGATGATACTCAATAGCTAAACCATATTCTTCAGCTAATCTTTCTAGAAAATATCTAGCAACCCAAATTTCGTCTCCAGCTTTAGCAGCGCCTTTAGCAAAAATTTGGAATTCCCATTGACCTGCAGCAACCTCAGCATTGGTACCTTCTATATTTATTCCAGCATCAATGCAAATATCTAGGTGTCTATCCATTATTTCTCTTCCAAATGCATTTTTACCACCAACTGAGCAATAAAATTGGCCTTGTGGTGTCTGGTCTTTTGGAAAGCCCAATGGAAGGTTTGTTTCTGGATCCCACAAGAAATACTCTTGTTCAAATCCAAACCAGAAATCATCATCATCATCATCGATAGTAGCTCTACCATTTGATTCGTGAGGAGATCCGTCTGAGTTTAATACTTCGTTCATAACAATCCATCCATCCTTTCTGACTGGATCTGGATAAATAGCAACAGGTTTTAACAAACAGTCAGATGAGCCGCCTGGTGCCTGCTGGGTAGAACTTCCATCAAAAGCCCAGATTGGACAGTCTTCAAGTTTACCACTAAAATCTGATACAACTTTTGTTTTTCCGCGTAAGCTCTGGGTTGGTTTGTATCCATCCAACCATAAATATTCTAGTTTTGATTTGCCCATAACAATTTACATTTACGTGTTTATAGGGAACTAAAAGTATAATTAATTTGGGAAATATAATTACTAGAAAAATCAATTTTATTTCTTTTTATTAACATCACATTTTTTACTTATTTTTTTTTAGTTTTTAATAATTATCAGCCTTTAAAATTCAATATTATTTAAAAAATTATTTTAATTATAATTCTATATTTTTTTCTAATCTTTTTTAAGCCGTATCTTTGAATAAATATTTAAAAATTAGTTGGATAATTTATCAAAATATGACAGCAGAGGAGTTTCATTTGATAAGAAAGAGGTTCATGAAGCAATCAAAAATGTTGATAAAGGTCTTTTCCCAAAAGCTTTCTGTAAAATCATTCCTGATTTAATATCTGGTAATGATGATTATTGTATTGTAATGCACGCTGATGGAGCAGGTACAAAGTCATCTTTAGCTTATGCCTACTGGAAAGAGACGGGAGACATTAGTGTTTGGAAAGGTATTGCTCAAGACTCATTAATTATGAATATTGATGATTTAATCTGCGTTGGTGCTGTTGACAATATAGTTGTTTCCTCAACTATTGGTAGAAATAAAAAACTTATAACTGGCGATGTATTAAAAGCAATTATTGAAGGCAATGAACTAGTTATTTCAAAATTAAATTCCTTTGGTATTAATATAAAATCTTCAGGTGGTGAAACAGCTGATGTTGGTGATTTGGTAAAAACAATTATTGTTGATTCAACTGTGGTATCGCGACTTAAAAAAAGCGATGTAATTGACAACTCTAAAATTAAATCTGGAAATGTAATTGTTGGCTTAGCATCATTTGGTAAAACAAACTATGAAGATGAATATAATAGTGGAATTGGAAGTAATGGATTGACTTCAGCTAGGCATGATGTATTTCAAAAGTATTTAAAAGAAAAGTATCCAGAAACTTATGACAATTCACTGGATGATAGCCTTGTTTACACTGGTTCAAAAAAGCTTACTGATAAAATTGAAGGATATAATCATGATGTTGGCAAGTTAGTTTTATCTCCAACAAGAACCTATGCTCCAGTAGTAAAAGAAATTATTTCTAAAGTTGGTGTATCTAATATTGATGGAATGATTCATTGTAGTGGTGGAGCACAAACTAAGGTTCTGCATTTTGTTGAAAATAAACACATTATTAAAGATAACTTATTCAATACACCAATTGTTTTTGATTTAATCCAAGATGAATCTAAAACATCCTGGAAAGAAATGTACCAGGTTTTTAACATGGGGCATAGACTAGAAATTTATACAGATAAACTTTCTGCTCAGAAAATAATTGATATAAGTGCTTCATTCAATTTAGAAGCTAAAATAATAGGAAGGGTAGAAGATTCTAAATCTAATAAGCTTTCGATTTCTGGAGATAAAGGAAACTTTGAGTATTAAAATGTTAGAAAAGTTAAAAATATTAGAGGAAAGATTTAATGAATTATCTAAAATGCTGATTCAACCTGATATTATTTCAGACCAATCAAAATACATTAAAATATCCAAGGAGTATAAGGATCTAAAAACTGTAGTTGATAAGAAAAATGAATATGAAAATGTATTAGCAAATATTGAGGAGGCAAAAGAAATTATCAAAAATGAGAGTGATAAAGAAATGATTGATTTAGCTAATCAAGAACTTAATGATGCAAAAATTAAAGTTTCAACAATTGAGGATGATTTAAGGAAGATGTTAATTCCAAAAGATCCTGATGACCCAAAGAACATAGTAATGGAATTAAGAGCAGGAACTGGAGGAGATGAGGCTAGTATATTTGCTGGTGATTTGTTTAGAATGTATACTAAGTATGCTGAAAAAAAGGGATGGAATGTTAACCTTGTTGATTTTAATGAAGGTACAGCAGGAGGTTATAAAGAAATTATTTTTGAAGTTAACGGGGAGGACGTTTATGGCACCATGAAGTTTGAATCAGGAGTTCATAGAGTTCAACGTGTTCCTCAAACTGAAACTCAAGGAAGGGTACATACTTCTGCAGCTACAGTAATCGTTTTACCTGAAGCAGAAGAATTTGATGTTGACTTAAATATGCAGGATGTTAGAATTGAAAGAACAACCTCTACTGGACCTGGCGGTCAATCTGTTAATACTACCTATTCGGCTATTAAACTTCACCACGAACCAACAGGTATTATCGTTAGCTGTCAAGACCAAAAATCACAGCACAAGAATTTAGATAAAGCTTTGAAGGTTCTTAGATCAAGACTTTATGAGCTTGAAATGAAAAAAAGAGAAGAAGCAGATTCGGCGAAAAGAAATTCTATGGTTTCATCTGGAGATCGATCAGCAAAAATTAGGACATACAACTATCCACAGGGACGTGTCACCGATCATAGAATTAATTTAACTTTATACGATTTACAAAATATTGTTAATGGTGACATTGATAAATTAGTAGAGGAGCTTAAAATAGTTCAGGATTCAGAGTTGATTAAAAATGAAGAAATATAAAATGGATTCAATTCAATTAGAGCAAAATATAATTTCAAAAAAAACTTTTTTATGTTTAGGATTAGATACTGATATAGATAAAATCCCTAAGCACTTATTAAACTCACAGGATCCTGTTTTTGACTTTAATAAATCATTAGTTGATCGACTCTCATCAAAAATAGTTGCCGTAAAAATCAATACAGCTTTTTATGAGTCAAGAGGAAAAGATGGATGGTCATCACTTGAAAAATCTATTGATTACATTAAATCAAATCATCCAGATTTATTTACAATTGCAGATGCAAAACGAGCTGATATAGGAAATACATCTGAAATGTATGCAAAAGCTTTTTTTGAAAAAATGAATTTTGACTCAATAACTCTTTCACCATACATGGGTGAAGATTCAGTTAAAGAGTTTTTGAAATATGATGATAAATACGCAATTTTACTAGCACTTACATCCAATGATGGGGCAAATGATTTCCAACTACCTAATGGTTTATATTTAGATGTCATATCTAAATCTCATAAATGGAATAATTCTCAAAAATTAATGTATGTTGTTGGAGCTACAAAATCTGATTATCTTGAGAAAATTAGGGATATAGCAAAAGATAATTTTTTACTTATACCAGGTATTGGAAAACAAGGGGGTAATCTTCAACAAACAATTGCAAACTCAACTAAGCATAATAAAAGAATATTAATTAATATGTCTCGGTCCATTATTTATGCTAGCAATGATGTCAATTATCTTGACTCTGCAGAGAAGGTTGTTGATGATTTTAATTTAAAATCTTTTTAAAAAAAGAAAGGTTGCCCCATGTGACAACCTTTCAAAGAATTAGACAATAATTTTAAACAACTAACAAACTATTATGGATATTATTATCTAATAAAATTTGTAAAATATATTACTTGTGATATTTTTTACTTGTGATTTGGAATTGAGCATAAGCTAAACTACCATCATGTTCAGAAATATCTAATCCAACTTCTTCAGCTTCTTCTGTAACCCTTAAGCCTTTAACAGCTTTAACGAGTTGCACAATAATAGTTCCTGCAACAATGCAGAATATTCCAGTTAATCCAACACACGCAAGTTGAATCATAAATTGATCAAAACTAGCCATACTTCCAAAAATACCAACTGCTAATGTTCCCCAAATACCGCAGAAAAGGTGAACTGGAATTGCTCCTACTGGGTCATCAAGTTTTGCATTTTCAAGAAGACTGGAACTTAAAAATACAATAGGACCTGAGATAATTCCAATAAGAATTGAGCTTCCTGGTAACATTAAGTCAGCACCGGCAGTAATTCCTACTAAGCCTCCAAGGACACCATTCATAAACATCATGATATCAGCCTTTCCATAAAATAATTTATAAAAACCTGCACAAGATAATCCACCTGCAGCAGCTGCTAAACAAGTATTAACTAAAGTGACCGAAGTTAAAGAAGGATCTGCTGAAAGAACAGAGCCACCATTAAATCCAAACCAGCCTAACCAGAGTATTACAACCCCTGCAGCTGATAATGGTACATTTGATCCTGGAATTACAGCTCCATCTTTTCCGAATCTTCCTTTTCTAGCTCCAAGGAAATAAATTACAACTAGAGCACCCCATCCTCCAACAGCATGCACTAAAGTAGAACCTGCAAAATCATAAAAACCAGCAGCATCCATGAAGCCACCACCCCATTTCCAAGCACCTACTATGGGATAAACGATTGCAACATATAAACTTGCTATTAACATAAAAGAACTAATCTTAATTCTTTCAGCAACTGCACCAGAAATAATTGTTGCAGCAGTTGCAGCAAACATACCTTGGAATAGAAAATCCGTCCAGTAAGTGTAACCTTCATTATATGAAAGATCAGCAGCAGTTTCAGCATCTAGCCCAAAAACTGGGGATCCCAAATAACCTTCGATTAGCCATTCACTAGGGTACATTAGATTAAATCCAATAGCACAGTAAATAACTAGACCTGCTGTGATTACAAAGAAATTTTTAAATAAAATATTAATTGAATTCTTCTGTCTAGTTGCACCAACCTCTAGAAAAGTAAAGCCTAAGTGCATAAAGAAAACTAAAAAGGTACAGACCATCATCCATACATTATTTGTTGTTAATAATTCCATAATTCTAAATATTAATTAAGTTAAAAACTAGCTCCAAAAACCAAAAATGCAGCATCTGCATCAGGGTTATATATAAATGATCCAAAAACAGGTAATGAATAATCATCAGTAATCTTTATGTCTTTTGAACCTCCAAATGATAGGTTGACTATTCCGCTATCACCACCAGCATAAAAGGCATCTTTACCATCACTTCCATAACCAATAGCAAAATCAACTGGTCCTAATGGGAATCCAGCCTCAATGTATAGAGCTTCTAAATCAGGGAAGTAACCTCCTAATAGAGAAACACCACCAACTTCAGTTGATAATGATATTTCCATATCACCTTCAAATAGACCTGAACCATCACCATAATTTCCTGTTCCATCAGGGAATGTATAGTTTGTAATTGTAATAGCTAATGGACCAAAATCATATGCAACATACAAGTCTAATTCATCACCACCACCTCCAGCAGTTGTAGGAAAACTTCCCCAAATACCACCTTCGAATCCACCGTTTCCGACTGTCATCCATGGTTGGATATGCATACCTTGGCCAAATTGAGTACCTCTCCATACGTAAGAGCTAACCACATCAGCACCAAAATCTTGAGACTGCACATTCTGATTTGTAAAAAAGAAAAATGCAGAACTCATTAATAATATTAATGTTTTAAATTTTTTCATGTTTTAAATTTATAGTTATTTATAGTTATTAGTTGTACATAAATGTATGTCATATTTAATCTGGCTATCAACTAATTAAGATGTAAACATGATATTTTTAAGGATAATAAAATATCAGACCAATAAAATTTAGAATATGATAATAAATAATATCATATTTTCGGAAATCTTAAATTTAGAAACTATAAATATTTAATAATCAGCTATTTATATATAATAGTACCAAAATAAACAGCAAGTAATCCGAGGATAATACTAATCATAGTATAAATTAAAAATGTTAAATAATTGCCATTGTTAATCAATGTTAATCCTTCATTTGAGAAAGTTGAGAATGTTGTAAAACCGCCACAAACACCTATTGTTAAAAAAACAAATATTAAAGAATTTTGATTGTTACTTTTCAAAAAATATCCAAGCGTCAAACCAAGAATAAAACATCCAATAATATTTGTAATGAAAGTTGAGTAGGGAAAACTGGTTATAGTAGTAAAACTGAATTTACTAATTAAATATCTCAGTGAGCTTCCTATTCCACCTCCAATAAAAACTGCTATAATTTCTTTAAGCATTAACAAGTTTTTTTAATAATACGAGGATCAAAAAAAATATAATGAATCCAACTAAAACCCATTTAACCCCTTTGTAAGTGTTTTTTAAGAAAATTAAATCTTTCTTATAACTAATTGTTATAATAATAGTGAAAGCAATCAGAAAAAAAATTGCAAAAATTAGCTGTCCTTGTGTAAACATATTTATTTTTATAAATATAATTCAAATTAAATTTCTCATGAAAAAACAATTAGATTCTGTAAAACATTTTCACGAAACTTACCAGCTATCATATAACATCAATCCTGTTGCAGACCTTGGCTCTAATAAAAATAAATTAAGATTTGATTTAATGGCTGAAGAAAATAATGAATACATCAATGCTGCTAATAATAATGACATTATCGAGGTTGCAGATGCTTTAGGTGATATGCTGTATATTTTATGCGGTACTATAATTGAACATGGAATGCAAGATATAATTGAACCCATCTTTGATGAAATACAAAAAAGCAATATGAGTAAATTAGGTTTAGATGGAAATCCTATATATAGAGAAGATGGAAAAGTTTTAAAAGGTCCAAATTATGTTAAACCAAACTTTGATAAATTTTTTAAGTAATTTTTAATTTCCAATCATCAAAATCCAAAGATCTGTCGTATTGTATATCATTGAGTTTCTTTTTAAGTTTAATTGAAAATGGATTTTCAATTTCAGGAATATTATAATCTTTATTTTGGTATCCAAAGGATTCAATAGGTAATACAACAACTGCAGTGCCTGTTCCAAATATTTCTTTAAGATCACCATTTTCAAAAGAACTTATAAGTTCGTCAATTGTGATTGGTCTTTCTTCAACATCAATATTAAAACTTTGAGCTAACTCAATAATACTTTTTCGTGTAATACCGTCCAAGATACTATCACTGGTAGGGGATGTTATTAACTTGTCTTTAATTCTAAAAAATAAATTCATAGTGCCTGCTTCCTCAATTGATTTATGGTTATTAGAATCTGTCCATATTATTTGTTGATATCCTTCATTTTTTGCAAGTAAAGTTGGGTAAAATTGTGCTGCATAATTGCCCGCAGCCTTAGCATAACCAACACCGCCCTTAGCAGCACGGCTATACTTTTCTTCAATTTTAACTTTTATTTTTTGATCACCATAGTAAGATTTTGATGCACAACATATAATCATAAAAATATATTCATTTGCTTCGCTTGCATTAATAGAGGGTTCAGATGCAAAAACAAATGGGCGTATATATAAAGCATTTCCATCACCTTTTTTTACCCATTCACTGTCTAATTTTAATAAATGAGTTAGTCCATTAAAAAAAATTTCTTTATCAATTTCAGGAATAGCCATTCTGGCGGATGATTTATTAAATCTTTTGAAATTTTCAAATGGTCTGAACAGGATTAAGGAATTATTTTCACTTTTGTAACATTTCATTCCTTCAAAAATTGCTTGACCATAATGAAATACTCTAGCTGAAGGACTAATCAGGAAATCACCATAAGGCATTATTTCACCTTCGCTCCATTGTCCATTTGAATATTTACTGACAAAAATATGATCAGTAAATATTTTTCCAAATTCAAGATTTTCAAAATCAACGTTTCCGATTTTAGATTTTTTAGACAATGTGATTTTCACAACTAAATTTTTATAATGTAAAATTACAAATTAACTTTGATGATATTAGTAATAAATTATAAAAATGAAGTTCTTGATAAGCGGGGGTACAGGCTTAATTGGTTCTAAGTTGACGTCTCATTTAATTGATAATGGTCACTCAGTTAATATTTTGTCAAGGAAGTACCGAAAATCAAATAATCCTAGAATTGAATATTTTATTTGGAAACCATCCGAAAAAGTGATAGATAAATCCTCAATCAAAGGAGTTGATGTTGTTATCAATTTAGCTGGCTCCAGTGTTTTTTCTTTTTGGACAAATAACAATAAAAAAAAGATTCTTAATTCAAGGATAGATTCATTGACAACTCTGTACCAGATAATGAAAAGGGAAAAAAACCATAATGTATCTCAACTAATATCTGCCTCTGCTATCGGTATTTATCCAAATAGTAAAACCTTACAGTACGATGAATCATTCCAATCCAAAGACGGGTTGTTTTTAACAAATGTTGTTAGAGAATGGGAGAAAAAAGTTAAAGAATTCAATAAACTTAATATTTGTGTTACAATATTTAGAATAGGTCTTGTTTTGTCTAAAGATGGTGGTATCCTAAAAAAACTAATTCAAATTAATAAATTAAGAATTTCGAATGTAATTGACGGGGGAAAGCAGTGCCAATCATGGATTCATATTGACGATTTAGTAAATATTTTTTATCATGCTGTTGAAAATAAATTAGAAGGTACTTATAATGCTGTATCACCAAATCCATCAACCTTTTTAAAATTACAAGAACTTGCATGTGAGTTAGGTCACAAATCATTATTAAATTTTAATATCCCAAAAAGTTTAGTTATAATCCCATTCAAACTAATTGGAATTCTAGATTTTTACTACGATGTAATTGCTTCTGATAAAAATGTATCCGCTAAGAAAATAGTTAATAGTGGATACCATTTTAATTATCCATCACTGGAAAAAATAAAATAATTCTCTGACATTTTGTCAAAATTAAAATGTTGGCAGTAAATTTGTCTTTTATTTAATGGATATGACAAATAGAAAAAAAAAATCAACAAAACCTAAGTCTCCAACACTTAAGAATCAAATCAAATCATTGAATGACGAATTAAAGGATGAAAAAGATAAGTTTTTAAGACTTTTTGCAGAGTTTGAAAACTTTAGAAAAAGAACAGCTAAAGAAAGACTTGACCTATTTAAATCAGCATCTAGTGAACTAATGACTGCGTTAATCCCTGTTGCTGATGATATGGATAGAGCCTTTACTGAATTTAAAAAGTCAGAAAACGAAAATTTAATAAAGGGATTTGAACTGATTTATAATAAGCTGAATGACACACTAAAGGCAAATGGATTAACAGTGATTGTTGTAAATAAGGGAGATGTTTTCGATTCTGAAAAACATGAAGCAATTACACAAATTAAAGCAACTGATAAAAAAATGGTTGGAAAAGTTGTAGATGTTATTGAGACTGGTTATAGTTTAGGAGAAAAAATTTTAAGATATCCAAAAGTTGTAGTAGCTAACTAATTTTAATGAAAGAGGATTATTATAAAATTTTAGGTGTTGAAAAAAATGCCTCTGAATCAGATATTAAGAAAGCCTATAGAAAATCTGCTATAAAATATCATCCTGATAAAAATCCTGGAGATAAAGAAGCTGAAACTAAGTTTAAACAAGCTGCCGAAGCTTATGAGGTTTTAGGAAATTCAGAAAAAAGAGCTAAATATGATCAATTTGGTCATGCTGCCTTTGATGGATCTGGTGGATTTGGTGCAGGAGGAATGAATATGGATGACATATTTAGTCAGTTTGGTGATATATTCGGAGGTGCATTTGGAGGTTTTGGAGGTTTTGGAGGATCTTCACAAAGAAGATCAAAAGGAACAAATCTTAGAATAAAAGTTTCTTTAACTATAAATGAAATTGCCAATGGAGTTAATAAAAAAATAAAAGTCAAAAGAAAAGTTCAAGCACCTGGTACTGAATTTTCCACTTGTCCTCAATGTGGAGGATCTGGACAAGTAACACAAATAACAAATACAATTTTAGGAAGAATGCAGTCTACAACAACATGTAATGCATGTTCTGGAACTGGTAAAATTGTAACTAAAAAGGCTCCAGGTTCAGATGCAAATGGTCAAATTTTAACTGAGGAAACAGTCGAAGTTAAAATACCTGCTGGTGTTGAGGATGGTATGCAACTTAGAGTTAGTGGAAAAGGAAATGATGCAATATCAGATGGTATTTCTGGTGATTTATTAGTTCTAATTAGTGAACTAGATGATGAAAATTTTAAAAGAGAAGGTAACAATCTGCATTTTGATTTATACGTCAGTATTTCAGAAGCTGTCTTGGGTGTATCCAAAGAAATAGATACTGTTAACGGAAAAGTAAGAATTAAATTGGATGCAGGCATACAATCAGGTAAAATTTTAAGGCTAAGAGGTAAAGGTTTAAAATCTGTAAATGGTTATGGAACAGGTGATTTATTAGTTCATGTAAATGTTTGGACACCAAAGACTGTTAATAAAGATCAAAGGCAGTTTTTTGAAGAAATGAAAGATAGTGACCATTTTAAACCAAACCCTGATAAAAATGACAAATCTTTCTTTGAGAAGGTAAAAGATATGTTTTCTTAACTTTACAATTCAATATAATATATGTCAAAAATTTTAATAGTTGAGGATGAAGATGCAATAAGAAGGGTTTTAAAAAAAGTTCTTTCCGAAGAAAATTCTAAATTCATTATTGATGAAGCAATTGATGGTGTAGATGCCGAAAAAAAAATTAAATCAGATAATTATGATTTAGTTATTTGTGATATCAAGATGCCCAAAAAAGATGGAATTGATGTACTCAATTTTACAAAAAAATATAATCAAGAAACGAATGTAATAATGATATCTGGTCACGGTGACCTAAAAACTGCAGTCAAGGCGATGAGAATTGGTGCATTTGATTACATCGAGAAACCACCTGACCTAAATAACTTATTAAATTCTGTAAGAGGTGCATTAAAATCAAAATCTGGAGGAGGAAAAAAAGTTAAAAAAACTATCAAGACTGGTAAGTTTGAAATTGTCGGAGAGTCTAAAAAAATTGTAGAATTAAAAGATCTAATCGTAAAAATATCACCAACAAATGCTAAAGTACTTATTCTTGGTCCAAATGGAGCAGGTAAAGAATTAGTTGCTCGTCAAATTCATTTGAATAGTTTAAGAAATGATGGGCCTTTTGTTGAAGTAAATTGTGCTGCAATACCATCAGAGCTAATTGAAAGTGAACTTTTTGGTCACCTTAAAGGTTCTTTTACTTCTGCTCACAAAGATAGAACAGGAAAGTTTGAAGCAGCAAATAACGGTACTTTATTCCTTGATGAAATTGGAGACATGAGTTTATCTGCCCAATCAAAAGTTTTAAGAGCTATTCAAGAAAATAAGATTCAAAAAGTTGGAAGTGAAAAAGATATTTTTGTAGATACAAGAGTAATAGCTGCTACTAATAAAAATGTTAAGAATTTAATTTCATCTAATAAGTTTAGGGAAGATTTATACCATAGAATTTCAGTCATTGAACTTAATGTCCCGAAACTTGATGATAGAAAAGATGACATTCCCGAACTTGTTAGTTTCTTTTTGGACCAAATCTCCGTTCAATATGACAAGAATTTAATTACAATTGATAATAAAGCATTGAAAAAGCTTGCTAGCTACAGTTGGCCAGGTAATGTTCGTGAATTAAGAAATGTTGTTGAAAGACTTATTATTTTAGTTGAATCTGATAATATAACTGAAAAGGACGTTATTAAATTCTCAGGTAAATAAGTTTATGAAAAAAATATTTATCATTCTATTTTTCTTTATTTCTCTTAATAATTTTGGGCAAGACGAAAAAGTAATCAAAGATATATTCGAAGCTGGCTTTACAGAAAGTAAAGCTTATTCATGGTTAGATTACCTATCAAATGAAATTGGAGGTAGGCTTTCTGGATCATATGAGGCGCAATTAGCTGTGGAATGGTCAAAAAAGGAATTAGATAAATTAAATTTTGATAAAGTGTGGTTGCAACCTGTAATGGTACCAAGATGGGTTAGGGGACCGAAAGAGTTTGCTTTAATCGAAACCGAACCGGGTGTTACTTTTAATGTCCCAGTAGCTGCCTTGGGCGGTTCTGTTGCAACACCTTCTGTTGGAATCAAATCAAATGTAATAGAAGTTAAGTCAATTGATGAACTAAAATTATTAGGTAAAGAAAAAATTGATGGTAAAATAGTTTTCTTTAACCGTCCTATGGATCCAAAGTTTATTACAACATTTACAGCTTATGGAACTGCTGTTGATCAACGAGCACTTGGTGCACTAGAGGCTTCAAAATATGGTGCTATTGGAGTTATTGTTAGATCAATGACATTAAGAAATGATGATTTTCCTCACACTGGAGGTTTAACATACGGTACTCTTCCAATTAGCAAAAGAATTCCTGCAGCAGCAATAAGTACAAATGGTGCTGATAAATTGAGTAGTTTATTAAAAATTAACCCTAACCTAAAATTCTTACTAAGACAACAATGCAAACAACTCCCTGATGCTCAATCATACAATGTAATTGCTGAAAAAAAAGGAACAATGTACCCTGATGAAGTTATTTTAGTTGGAGGACATTTAGATTCGTGGGATATTGGAGATGGAAGTCATGATGATGGAGCAGGAGTAGTACATTCAATGGATCTCATTAATTTATTTAGTAAAATAGATTATAAACCTAAAAGAACAATAAGAGTTGTTTTGTTTATGAATGAAGAAAATGGATTAAGAGGATCACTCAAGTATAAAGAAATTGCTGATAAAGAGGGTTTAAATCATATTTTTGCAATTGAGTCTGATGCAGGTGGATTTAGACCTTTAGGTTTTTCTTTTACATGTAATGATTCAAATTTTTTAAGAATCTTAGAATGGAAAAAATTATTTGCCCCATATTTTATTAACGTATTCATTAAAGGTGGGAGTGGAGCAGATATTTCTAATTTAAGAACGGATTATAACGTTTTATCAGGCTTAAGACCTAACTCACAAAGATACTTTGATTACCATCACACTGAAATTGATACATTCGACGCCATAAATAAAAGAGAATTAGAAATGGGTTCATCAGCAGTTGCATCTTTGGTTTATCTTTTTGACAAATATGGCTTAAATGATTGATTAATGGACTTTATTTTAGAACTAGATCAGTCACTATTCATTTTTTTAAATTCATTAGGTTCCGATAATTTTGATAAAATTTGGCTCACTATATCTAACAAGGAAACATGGTATATTTTATATCTGATTATAATGTTATTTTACTTACCGGGAAGAGTAAATAATTCTTTACTTGGATTTTTATCTTTTTATGAGTCTAAACCTAAAAATAGAAATCGAATTTTTTTTATATTAATTGCAACTATTCTAATAATATTTACAGATCAGTCAAGTAATTTTTTTAAAGATTATTTTGAAAGATTAAGACCCTGTCATAATCCTGACATATCTCATTTTATAAGAATTGTCAAGGAGGGATGTGGTGGTCTTTACGGTTTTTTTTCAGCTCATTCTGCTAACACATTTGCATTTGCAATCTTTATTTATCTAAATACAAAAAAGAATTACAGATTATATATGTCTTTTTTATTTATTTGGGCAACCATTATTTCTTACAGCAGAATTTACTTAGGTGTCCATTTTCCCACGGATATCATTTTTGGGGCTGTATACGGACTATTGTCAGGTTATTTATTTTACAAATTATATTTTTTTGGATTGGCAAAGCTTAAAGGTTAATTTTATTTCAACAATTCAGAAAACTTTGATTTAAACTTATTAATTCTAGGAACAGAAACATTCCATATATAAGCATTGTTAGGGTTTTTTTCTTTGTAGTCTTGGTGATAATCTTCAGCTATATAAAACACATCAAACTTTTTAACTTCTGTAACAATTTTTGGGTAGGTTTTATTTTTTAGTAAACGCTTAATTTCTTCATTTATAATCTTTTTTTCATTCTCATTGCTATAAAATGCAATGGATCTGTAGTGTGTTCCTCTATCTGGTCCTTGCCTATTTAGAGTAGTTGGGTCATGTGATCCAAAAAAAACTTTAACTAATTCATTAAAACTAATTTTATTTGAATCATAATAAACCTTTATGGCTTCAGCATGTCCTGTTCTCCCTGTTAAAACTGTGTAATAAGTGGGATTTTTAGTATAACCACCAGAATAGCCTGATTCTACTTTATCAACACCAATTAAACTTTCATAAATAGATTCAACACACCAAAAACAACCAGATGCAAAATATGCCTCTTTCATGTCTTGAGCATTAGACTGAATAAAAAATATCATTAATATAACACTAAGAGCTTTTTTCATTTTTATTTTTTAAAATTAATAACCTAAAGTCTATAGATTTGTTTCCTTTTATTATTGTTGTTTTGAGTTTCAGTCTACTTATTCCTTTTTTAAAACTTAGTTCTCCAATATTTATTTTTTTAAAATCCTTGGTATAGGATTCTATTCTTTTTATCTTATCCTCGTCAAATCCTTCTAGGCTTGGATCATGAAAATCATCAATAGTTTTCTTAATTATTTGATCTTCAAATTCTAGTGCAATTTCAGTGCCAACACTTTCTTCAGGCAATGTGTAATATAATTCAACAGATTTAGTACCATTTTCTAACACATCAACATCCCAATAAATGTAATCATCAGAACTTTTCCAATTTTCTATAAATGAACAGTTTGCATGTATTGAAGATCTTTGTAATTTACCTGTTATCTCAGCATCTCTTGCTGGTAAATGAGTATAATTGGAATTCTTGTAATTAATTGTGAATGGTCTTCGTTTATTTTTTTTAATTATTTCATTAATTGATTCTCTCCAAATTCTCTTAGCCTCTTTTAATTCCTCATATTCATATACTTTTTCTTCATTAATAGCATAATATTGGCTATGGTCATTACTCAGGTCATATAGTTTATCATTGTAGTCTAAGATATATTCATTATTTCTTACACTCAATCTATTATTCCAGAATGAAAATATCTTTCTTTGATTATCTAATAAATCAGGATTTTTAATATATTTTTTGAAACTTTTCCCATCAAAATTTATCCCAGTTGGACTATCAATTAGATCTGTTAGTGTTGGAAACACATCCAGTGCACTTGTAACTTGTTTAATTTTGATACCTGGTTTAATTTTATTTGGCCATTGAATAAAAAATGGAACTCTTACACCACCTTCATTAGTACTTCCTTTTCTTTCTTTTAACTCATTATTCCATCTATTCCCATTTGGTCCATTATCACTCAAAAAAATAATGATTGTGTCTTCATATTTACCAATTTCCTTAAGCGTTTTAATAATTTTTCCAACATTTTCATCAATATTTTCAATCATTCCTAATGCTGCTTTTGTTTTTTCTACATTTTCTCTCTTAGAATATCTTCCTTTAAGAATAACTTTTTTTTCCTTTGAATACTTATCGGGCACTTGCATAGGCGAGTGGGGTGTGTTATATGAAACAAAAGTGAAGAAGGGTTTAGATGAATTTTTTATATACGAAATAGCATTATTTGTAATATCATCATTTATATAACCCTTTCCTCTAACTAATTCACCATTTCTCTCCAAAATAGGATCAAAATAATTACCCCAGTGGCCCGATGTAAAACCATAAAACTCGTCAAATCCCCTTGAATTTGGATGATACGGAGGTTGAGATCCATTATGCCATTTTCCAAATAGCCCAGTAGAATAACTTTTCTCTTTAAAATAATTGGAAATAATTTTTTCGTTAGTATTCATTCTTTCATATCCTCTTGTAACTCCGTTAACTCCTGTCCTAACAAAATATTTTCCAGTTAGTAGTTCCGCTCTTGTCGGAGCACAAACTGGACTAACATAAAATCTTGAAAAGGATGCTCCATTTTTAGCGAAACTATCAATATTTGGTGTTTTTAGATTTGTATTTCCATGAATACTTAAATCTCCCCAACCTTGGTCATCTGTCATGAATATCAAAACATTAGGATTTAAATTCTTTTCACATGAAAAAAACAAAAAAGAAAAAAATATTATGTAAAAAATTCTTCTTATCATTTTATAAAGTCTAAAAGTTGCTTAGAAAAACTATCCCAATTTAATTTTTTCTTTAAAATTTTTATTTGTTCAGTTTTTTCTTTCAAATCTGAATCAATTGCATTTAAAATATTATCACTTATTGATTTTGAGTTTTTCTCACAGATAAATGAATTACCATCATTAAGTATTTCTTTAATTCCACCTTGTGCAGTAGTAATAATAATTTTTTCAAAATATATTGCAATGGATATTATTCCGCTTTGAGTAGCATTAAGGTTTGTTTGAATTACAAAATCTGCAATTGAAAACCATTTTTTAATTTCAGATTCAGCTACAAATTTATTGTGTATTGTTACATGTTCTTCTAAATCTAATTTTTTAAGTAATTCCTGATAATTTCTTAAGTTATCATAAAACTCACCAACAATAACTAAATGAATATTATTATCTTTTTCGAATGCTAACTTAAAAGATTTAATTAGTAGTTCTAATCCCTTGTATTTTCTTACTATTCCGAAGTGTAAAAAGATTTTTTTACTTGATTTTATGTTTAAATCTTTAATAATTTCATCTTTATTAATTAGTTTTTGTTTCAAATTAGGAATTGGATGGAATAAAGAAATCCCATTTTTGTTAGAAATCTGATCTAATGTATGTTTTGATAGGGTCACAAATTTATTCAGGCTATTTAAATAAATATTGGTAAAAAACCTATCTAATGTTCTGTTTTCATGACTGTTAATATTATGTAATAAACCAATTTTTAAAATTCGTTTAGGTACAATTTTGTTTATTATTGAATATGTTATTGAAAAAAAAGGATTCCAATGAGTCGATAATATTACATCTGGATTTATATGTTTTAAGTATTTATTAACAATCAGATAGGAAAATGGATTATAAGGATTTATCGTTTTTATTTTTTTAAAATTAGCTGATTTGTTGTGAAATTGATTTTTTCCAGGAAAAAAAAATCTTGGGTAAAGGATTGAAAATGATAAAATAGAAATATTATGTTTTTTATTTATAGTGGAAATTAATTCATTATTGAAGTCTGAAATACCTCCTCTGAGTGGTGGAACAGGACCTACAACTAAGATATTCATTAATTTTAATTTTCAATTATACTCCAATTTCCGGATCGTAAAAGAGGTTCAGCTTGTTTATATTTTAATTCTTTGATTTCACCCGATTGAGAGTTTTTAATTTTTATTCTCTCATTTCTTCCAATTTTACGTTTTTCGCGAACAATAGTTTCAACTACATTTTGATTGTTCGAAACACTTGATCCTACTTGACGATTCCTATTAGCTAGCTCATCACTGTTAAGTACCTCTTCTTTTGAGGTGTTATATTTTTCTCTTCTTCTAGTTTGTCTATCTTCTTTGATTTCATTTGGATTACTTGTAGGTAAAGTTCCTTTAAATAAAAATGATAAGATATCAGTGTTCAATTGTAATATCATTGATTCAAATAAATTATAAGCTTCATTTTTGTAAATAACTAATGGATCCTTTTGTTCATGTACTGCAAGTTGTACAGCTTGTTTTAGTTCATCCATTTTTCTTAAATGAGTTTTCCATGTATCATCAATTATGGCTAGTGATATATTTTTTTCAAAATCATTAATTAATTCCTGACCATTAGATTCGTACGCATCTTTAAGATTAGTTACAATATTCATGGTTTTTTTACCATCGGAGAAGGGGACAACAATTCTTTCAAATTTATTTTGAGGATTTTCATAAACATTTTTTACAATTGGAAATACCTTTACAGAATTCTCTTTGTTTTTTTCTTTGTAAAAATTCAATACAATTTCATAAGTTTTATTAATTACTTTGGCATCATTTTCATTTTCAAATTCAGTTTTAGTAACAGGTGAAGTTGTAGAGAAACACTTAATAATTTCGAATTCGAAGGCTTTAAAATCGTTATCAACTTTAGCATTATCATAAATTTTTGCTATCGTGTCATAAATCATATCAGCAACATCAATCTTTAATTTATTTACATCTAGTGCATTTTTTCTCCTTTCATATATAGCTTCACGTTGGACATTCATGACATCATCATATTCAAGAAGTCTTTTTCTTATACCAAAGTTATTTTCTTCTACTTTCTTTTGAGCTCTCTCAATAGTTTTTGTCATCATCGAGTGTTGTATGACCTCACCCTCTTTGTGACCCATTCTATCCATTAATTTTGAAACTCTTTCAGATCCAAAAAGTCTCATTAGGTTGTCCTCAAGTGAAACATAGAATTGTGAACTTCCTGGGTCACCTTGTCTTCCAGATCTTCCCCTTAATTGTCTATCAACTCTTCTTGAATCATGTCTTTCAGTTCCAATTATTGCGAGACCCCCTTTATTTTTAATTTCTTCATTTATTTTTATGTCAGTACCCCTACCAGCCATGTTTGTAGCAATAGTAACAACTCCAGCTTTTCCAGCCTCTGCAACAACATCAGCTTCTCTTTTGTGAAGTTTAGCGTTAAGAACATTATGTTTTATATTTTTTCTGTCCAACATTCTTGAAAGTAGCTCTGATATTTCTACTGATGTTGTTCCTATTAATACTGGTCGTCCTTGTTCAGTTAATTTTATAACATTGTTTATGACAGCGTTATACTTTTCTCTTTTTGTTTTATATATTAAATCATTTCTATCATCTCTAGCAATAGGCTTATTAGTTGGAATAACCATTACATCTAGCTTATAAATATTTAAAAATTCACCAGCTTCAGTTACAGCTGTACCTGTCATTCCTGAAAGCTTTCTATATTTTCTAAAATAATTTTGAAGCGTTATGGTAGCAAAAGTTTGTGTTGCATCTTCAATTTTTACATTTTCTTTAGCCTCTATTGCTTGATGAAGACCGTCAGAGTATCGTCTTCCATCCATAATTCTTCCGGTTTGTTCATCCACAATCTTGACCTTGTTATCCATTACAACATATTCAATATCTTTTTCAAATAGTGTATATGCTTTTAATAATTGGTTTAAAGTGTGTATCCTTTCACTTTTCTCACTAAAATCGGAATATAATTTTTCTTTTTCCTCAGCTTCTTTTTCAATTTCTAATTCTTTTGATTCAATATTTGCTATTTCAATTGAAACATCAGGTAAAACAAAGAAACCTGGATCATTAATATCTTTTGACAATTGTTCTACTCCTTTATCTGTTAATTCAATTTGATTATTTTTTTCATCAATTGTAAAGTATAAATCAGCATCAACTTTAGGCATTTCTCTATTATTGTCCTGCATGTAAAAATTTTCAGTTTTTAATAAAGATTGTTTTATACCTTCCTCACTCAAAAATTTTATAAGAGCCTTATTTTTAGGTAATCCTCTAAATGCTTGTAATAACTTGAAGCTTCCATCTTCGATATTTCCATCACTGTATAATTTTTTAGATTCTGATAAGATCTTTGTTACGAGCTGTTTTTGAATTTGTACAAGAGATGAAATTTTTGATTTTAATTCATTAAACTCATGATTTCCACCTTGAGGAATTGGGCCAGAAATTATTAATGGAGTTCTAGCATCATCTATAAGTACAGAATCTACCTCATCAACAATTGCGTATGAATGTTCTCTTTGAACTCTATCTTCATTTTTATGAGCCATATTGTCTCGAAGGTAATCGAATCCAAATTCATTATTTGTTCCGTATGTGATGTCACATAGATAGGCTTTCTTTCTTTCCTCCGAGTGAGGCTTGTAATTATCAATACAATCTACACTTAAACCATGAAACTCAAATATTGGAGCCATCCATGCACAATCTCTTTTTGCCAAATAATCATTTACGGTAATTAAATGAACACCATTTCCTGAAAGAGCATTTAAATAGACAGGTAGTGTAGCAACAAGTGTTTTTCCCTCACCAGTTTGCATTTCTGCTATTTTTCCTTGGTGTAAGGCAATACCACCTATTAATTGAACATCGTAGTGAATCATATCCCATGTAATACTTTTTCCGGCAGCATCCCATGAGTTTGACCAAATAGCACTATTTCCATTTAATTTTACATATGATTTAATTGATGACAAATTTTCATCAAATGGTGTTGCTTTTACACTAATTTCTTTATTGTTCTTAAATCTTTTAGTTGTTTCCTTAACAACAGCAAAAGCCTTTGGTAAAATTGAATTTAAGTAATCATCTACTTTATCTAAATATTGGTCTTGAATTTTTTTGATTTGTTTGTAACTAGCATTATTCTCATCAATATTTTCAGATTTCTCAATAATTTTGTTGATATCTTCAATTTCTCTCAAGAATGGATCATTTAGTTGTTTAATTTCATCTTTGAATTCTTGAGTAATCGACCTTAGCTGATCATTACTAATTTTAGAGAGTTCTTCTTCAAACTTAATAACTGAATTAACTATTGGAGTTACCTCTTTGACATCCTTTTTTCCTTTGTCACCAAGAAAAACATTTAGTATTGAATCAATTATACTCATATATATATCTCAAATTTAAGCAAAAAAAAAGCCTCAATAGAGACTTGTAACGGTTTTTGTTGCATTAATAAAAAAGTTAATACTCCTCTTCATTCCATAGATAATCCTCTTCTGTTGGAAAATCAGGCCAAATTTCTTGAATTGACTCGTAGATTTCACCATCCTCATCCTCAATTGCTTGCAAATTTTCAACAACTTCAAGAGGAGCACCTGTTCTTATTGAATAATCAATTAATTCATCTTTATTCGCAGGCCATGGTGCATCGCTTAAATAAGAGGCTAATTCTAGAGTCCAATACATATTTTACTTTTTTTTTTGCAAAAATAAATGAATAATTGACTTAGGCAAGTTTTTAAAAAAAAAATAATAAACAATTATTAATTATTTGATTTTAACGATGGTAGCAAGAAAATGTAAACCAATGATAATGAAAAAAAATAATGATATTCTAAAAATGTAATCACCATAATTTACATAAAAAGTTTTTTCTTCAATCAAACCAACATTTGTATTTATAAATCCTTCTTCGCCGTATTCAATTGAATCTTCAATTTCTCCTCTATAATTTATAATTGCTGACACACCTGTATTTGCTGATCTGACAATATTCCTCCTGTTTTCAATAGCTCTTAATTTTGCATATGATAAGTGTTGTTTATGTCCCTCGCTAACATCCCACCAACCATCATTTGTTATAATTGCAAATAATTTCGAACCAGATCTTGTGTATTCAGTTACATATTCGCCATAAACAGATTCATAACATATTATTGGAGATAAATAAAAATTATTAAAAGATTTAAAGTTTTTTCTTTCATTATCATAACCTCTAGAATATGTTAATCCACCAAAATCCATTAAAAGGTTTCCTAGGATAGGTTCAATTAACTTTTTATAAGGCATTTTTTCGATACCAACAACAAGTTTTGATTTATTGTAAAATTGATTTTCATTTGATATAAAAACAGAACTATTATATAAGTTTAGCCATCTTCCATCATTTAAATTATTTGAATAATTTTTTATTTTAATTGAATCCTTAACAATTTCAAAAAGCTCAATTCCAGTCAAAATTTCAGAATTAAATTTATTTTTTAAAAACTCGAGTTGTTTAATAAATTCATTTCCACTGTATCCGTTAATTTGCGTTCCATCTGAAAAAAATGTTTCGGGAAGAATAATGGTTGAGTTTTTAATTGAATTTTCTTCTAATAAATCATGTACATAATGATAATTATCTTTATCAGTTCTGGTATATTTTTCAGAGTACGGGTCAATATTAGGTTGAATTATAAAAACATCAATCGGTTCCTCATCTAAATCAAGATTATATAGTATGATTTTAGAAATAGTAATTGGTATAATTATCACTAAAATTACTGATACAATTAGTAATCGAGGTTTTTCATTGTATATCGTAGATAAAAAAACTTTATAAATTAAAATATTAGTTAGCAGGACCCATAACGTCCCACCGAATGATCCTGTATACTCATACCATTGAATCCATTCAGTTTTCTCAGAAAAAACATTGCCAATATTGAGCCACGGCCATGAAAAATCCCACATTAAATGAAATTTTTCAAAACATAACCAAAAACTAACGAAAAATATCAAACTTAGTTTTGAGTTAATTTTTTTAGAAACAATAAAAAATAGGCTAAATACTATTGTCATTAGTAGTGAGTTTACTAAAACAGCAAATAATACACCACCTAAAGATGCATAGTATAACCAACTTGTTGCGATTATATTCCATATTAAAAATGTTAAGTAAAAACATAAAAATATTTTAATTGAAAATTTGTTATTGTATTTAGCTACATGTAACAGAGGAATGAATGCTATAAAAATAAAAGCAGTTATTCCATATGTTGGCCATGCTAATCCTAACAATAATCCTGAAATAATACTTAAAAGAATAGATTTTAAAAAATTCAAATTATTAATAATTAACTTTGTAAAAGTATAAACTTAATCTATCAATTGAAACTAATCAAAATACTTCCAAATTTACTAACAATTCTTAACGGATTGTGTGGTTGTCTCGCTATTATTTTTATTTTCATGGATGTTGATTTTTTAAATCTGAGTGGATATAAATTAGCCTTGATTTTAGTTTTGTTAGGCTCCCTTTTTGATTTTTTTGATGGGTATTTAGCAAAAATATTAGATGCAAAAACAAAAATTGGTGTTCAATTAGATTCTTTTTCAGATCTTATAACATTTTCAGTAACACCCTCATTGCTTTTATTCCATTTTTTTCAATCTAAGTCTGAGGAAATTGAATTTTTTGCATTAATCTCTTTTTTAATTGTTCCATTTTCAATGATTAGATTAGCTAGGTTTAATACTTTGCCCTCAAAGACTTATTTTCTAGGTTTGCCTTCACCTGCAAATGGAATTTTCTTTATGGGAATTCCCTTTTTAACATTTGAAGTCCCTATTTACTTGTTTAGTATCATCATTTTTTTATCATGCATTTTGCTAATCTCTAACATAAAATTTGAGTCTTTTAAATCCATTGAAACAAATATTAAGAAAGTTTTTTTCTTGTTTTTCGTTTTAATAATGGTAGGTGTTATTACTTTTATATATGTTAACAACTACAGTTATTTAAATTTAGTGAGTATCTCAGTCGTAGTTTATGTTATTTCTTCTTTAGCTTTTAATCTTTACAAAGCATTCTAGCTTTTTCATAATCGATTGACTTAACAAAAACTTCACATGAAAATAAATAATTAGGTATTCCAAATCCAGCAAGATTTGCTGAATTTTGTTGATCCTTTATTATAAACTGTATCCCTAATTTTGAAAGTTCGTGTGTAAGAGCATTTGATTCAACAAATGAACCAGAAAAGAGATGAACGTAATTACTCATACGTTCTTTTTTCTGAAAACAAAGTTTTTTCCCAAATATAGCTTTCTAACTATTTCATCTTTAGCCAATAGCTCAGGCTTTCCACTTTTTAATATTTTCCCTTCAAACATTAAATATGTTCTATCAGTAATTGCTAGTGTTTCTTGAACATTATGATCTGTTATTAGAACACCAATGTTTTTAGTTTTAAGATGAGCGATTATTTTCTGAATTTCTTCAACTGCTATTGGATCAACACCAGCAAAAGGCTCATCAAGTAATAAAAACTTAGGATCGGTAGCTAATGCTCTTGCAATTTCAGTCCTTCTTCTTTCACCACCAGAAAGTAAATCACCTCTGTTCTTTCTGACCTTATTCAAGCTAAATTCGTCAATAAGACTTTCTAGTTTTGATTTTTGTTCATCTTCAGTTAAATCTCCAAGCTCTAAAACTGCCTTTATATTATCTTCAACGCTAAGTTTCCTGAAAACCGAAGCTTCCTGTGCTAGATATCCAATTCCGTTAATAGCTCTTTTATACATTGGTTCTTTTGAAACTTCAATTTTATCAATCATTATTTTTCCTGAATCAGACTTTATTAGACCGACAATCATGTAAAAACATGTCGTTTTTCCTGCTCCATTAGGTCCCAATAAACCTACAATCTCGCCCTGACTTAATTCAAGATCAACACCATCAACAACTTTTCTTGATTGGTATGATTTTTCTATTTTGATTGCTTGAAGTTTCATTTATTATTATTTGTTACGATTCTGGATATATATATACTTATTTGGTATAAAATAACAATTGGTATAGCAACAATTATTTGACTAGCTACATCAGGAGGAGTTATAACTGCTGCTAAAATCAAGACACCAACTAAAGCAAATTTTCTATACTTAATTAAAATTTCTGGATTAACCAATCCAACTTTCGTAAGAAAATAAATAATTATTGGCAGTTCAAAAATTAATCCTGAAGCCAATACTGAAGCACGAACTAATCCAATATAACTATTTAAATCAAAATCATTAAAAACTTCATTACTAACAGAATAATTTCCCAAAAAATTAATCGATAATGGACAGATTACGTAATAACCAAAAACAACCCCAATAAAAAATAAAAGACTAGAAACAAAAATAAATCCTCGAGCATATTTTTTTTCATTTTGATAAAGTCCAGGGCTTATGAAACTCCAAAATTGATATAAGACGTAAGGAAAAGCGATTACGAATCCAGCAGCTATTGAGGTCCATATGTGCGCTGAAAATTGACCTGAGACAGTTCTGCTTTGAACACGAAAAGGTAATTCAGTTATGCAAAAACTATCATCAAGTCCAATAAAATTTGATATTGTGCACAAGATCTTATAGGTTGGAAAATTAATATCCTTTGGACCAAAAATTATTTTATCAAAAATGAAGTCCTTAAAAATAAATGCTCCGATTCCTACTATAAAAATTGCAATAAAAGACCTTAATATATGCCATCTAAGATCCTCAAGATGATCCAAAAATGACATTTCATTAGGGTCTAATCTCATTTTACTCATAACCCTGCATTTATTAAATCATGTATATGCAACATCCCAATGTAATTGTTGTCCTTAGTTACGATTAAATTTGTAATCTTATTCTTATTCATTATTTGTAAAGCATCAATAGCTAAAAGTGAATGCTTAACAGTTTTTGGATTTCTAGAAATTATATTTGAAACAATTATATTTAGTGGGTCATTATTTTTTTCTAATATCCTTCTCACATCACCATCTGTGATAATTCCAACAACCTTGTTGTTTTCAATTACCGCAGTTGCACCCAGCATTTTATTTGAAATTTCATTTATTGCATCACTGAATTTAGATTGTAAATCAATAAATGGTGCATGTTGAGTATCTATTAAATCTTCAACAGTAGTTGTTAATTTTTTTCCTAATGAACCAGATGGGTGAAGTTTGGCAAATGATATTTTATCAAAGTTTTTTAAACTCATAAGGCAAATTGCAATAATGTCACCTACTAATAACTGTATTCCTGTACTAGTGGTTGGCGCCAAATTATTTGGACAAGCCTCAACATGTATCGGCGTATAGATGATATGTCTTGAATTTTTTGCTAGATATGAATCTTTATTAGCGGTGATGCTAACAATGTCGACACCATTCTTCTTAAGGCTATTAACTAGATCTACAGTATCAGAATTGCTTCCGCTTTTAGAAATATATATCAAGACATCATCTTTGGTAATAGCTCCTAAGTCGCCGTGTAAAGCATCAGAACCATGCATAAAAATTGATGGAGTTCCAGTTGAATTTAAAGTAGAGGATATTTTCATCCCAATTATTGCACTTTTTCCAATTCCAGAAACTACTATTCTTCCATTAATTTTTGATAAAAATTTAATAATATCATCAAAATTGTTGTCGAAAGTCTCTTTTAGTTTTTCAATTGCATCTAGCTGAATATCAACCACTTGATTAACAATTTGATTTATATTTTTATTGTTCAAAACTTATTTGGTTTAATTAAGAATGGATTTAAAATTAAGTTATATTTATTAATAACAACAAATATACCTTAATTCCTTTTAAGGAATGAATTTAAAAAATAATCTATTATCGCTTCTCCATAAACATTTTGGTTACTCAGAATTTCGTGAGAATCAATTTGACATTATAAACTCAATTATAGATAAAAAAAATACATTAGTAATAATGCCAACTGGTGGTGGTAAATCCTTATGTTATCAATTATCAGCTATTGCTTCACAGGGAACTGCAATCATCATTTCACCACTAATTGCTTTAATGAAAAATCAGGTTGATGTTTTGAGAGGTCTCTTTGAGGAAGACGGTGTTGCTAATGTCTTAAACTCAACACTTAACAATTCTGAAATTAATTTAGTGAAGGAGCAAATAGAAAAAGGTGTAACTAAGCTTCTTTACATGGCTCCTGAGTCTTTAACTAAACAAAAAAATATCGATTTTTTAAAAAAGCAAGATATATCGTTTGTTGCCGTTGACGAAGCACATTGCATATCCGAGTGGGGGCATGATTTTAGACCAGATTACAGAAAAATAAATGAATCTATTAAACAAATAGACTCAAATTTAAAGATGATAGCATTAACAGCAACTGCTACGCCGAAAGTGCAAGATGACATTATTAAAAATCTTTCAATGTCAAATGCTAGTGTATTCAAGTCATCATTTAATAGGCCTAATCTTTTTTATGAGGTTAAACATAAAACAGATAAAATTGAAAGAGATATTGTTTCTTTTATTAAAAAAAATGCAGGTAAATCAGGAATTATTTATTGTTTATCAAGAAAAAAGGTTGATGAATTTGCTCATCTTTTACAAATTAATGATATCAAAGCATTGCCTTATCATGCAGGTCTCGAACTAAAAATAAGATCAACTAATCAGGAACATTTCCTAATGCAAAGGTGTGATGTTATTGTAGCAACAATTGCATTTGGAATGGGTATTGACAAACCAGATATTAGATATGTAATTCATCACGATATTCCTAAGTCACTAGAATCTTATTACCAAGAGACTGGGAGGGCTGGTCGTGATGGTGGTGAAGGTCATTGTTTAGCTTTTTATTCTTATGATGATATTGAAAAGTTAGAGAAGTTTCTTTCATCAAAACCTGTTGCAGAAAAGGAAAAGGGCTTAGCTTTATTAGAGGACGTTGCATCTTATGCTGAAACATCCTCAAATAGGAGAAAGATTTTACTTAATTATTTCGGAGAATCATTTGACGAATTAAATGGTGAAGGATGTAAAATGGATGATAATTCTGTTAATCCAAAAGAAAAAATTGAAGTTAAAGACCAAGCTATAATAATAATAAACGAAATATTAAATAATAAAGAATCAAAAAAAATAAATGAGCTCACAAAGGTTATTTCTAAAATTGGCTACAAATTTCCATTAATTGACGATAAGCAGAAAAATGAAAATAATAATCGATTTGAATTGATTTTTTGGAAATCTTTAATTAGAAATTTAATGGTTAGTGGTTTTTTATTAAAAAAAATTGAAGAATACGGTGTTCTTAAAGTCACTGACAAGGGAAGAGATTTTTTGAAAAATCCAAAATCATACATGATTTCAATTGATAAGGATTTTGATAATGAAGAAATACATCTAAATCACAAATCACAAAATGATGTAATTGATGAAAAATTATATAAAATTTTAATAGAAGAAAGATTAAAGTTGTCTAATAAGTTAAATATTCCTCCATTTGCAATTTTTCAAGAATCATCAATTAATGAAATGACTTTCAAATATCCAATGAACTTTGATGAACTATCGATGATTACGGGTGTTGGTGAAGGAAAGTCAAAAAAATTTGGAGAAAGTTTCATTACGCTAATTTCAACTTATTGTAAGGACAATAATATTAATAGGGAACAGGACTTTTTAGTTAAATCCTCAGGATCTAAGTCAGGATTAAAGTTATTTGTAATTCAATCAATTGATAAAAAACTAACAATTAATGAAATAGCAGAATCAAAAAATTTAACATATTTAGAAATTTTAAATGAGATTGAAGCAATAGTTTATTCAGGTACAAAACTAGATTTAACATATATAATTGATGATATTTTTGATGAAGAGTCAAAGGAAGAGCTTCATGAATATTTAATTGAAACTAAATCTGATAATTTGAAGGACTTCTTATTCAATGAGTTTAATGATGATTTTGAGGATGAAGATTTAAGATTATTTATGTTATATTTTTATTGTAAAGTAGCATTTTAGTTACTTCCACTTAATATTACACCCAATGCTAGGCTTTTGATCAGCACTAATTTCTTTGTTTTTTATTAAATTATCTAAAGCAGATTTTAAATCATTTCCTGTAACCGGAATCCCATTTCCTGGTCTTGAGTCATCCATCTGACCTCTGTAAACAAGTTTACTTTCGTTGTTGTATAGGAAAAAATCAGGGGTACATGCTGCATCAAAACTCTTAGCAACTTCTTGAGTTTCATCAAATAAATATGGAAATGAAAAATTTTTATTTACAGCAAATTTTTTCATGAGCTCTGGTGAGTCATCTGGATAATTAATAACATCGTTACTTGATATTGCAACAAAAGAAATATTCTCTTTGTAATTTTCTGAAATTGATACAATTTCATCAATTACGTGAATTACAAATGGACAGTGATTGCAAATAAACATGACAACGGTACCATTTTTGCTAAATAATTGTTCAGATGAGTATAAAATATCATCAACAGTGTTATGTAGTTCAAACTTAGGAGCTTTAGTTCCAAGTGTAACCATGTTTGATGGTGTTCTAGCCATAGTGTAATTTTAAAACAAATTTATAATTTTGTACAATGTTTGACCCTATATTAGAATTTTTTTCTGAAATAACTTCTTTACAAAGAGGAGGATTACTTGCTCTTGGTTTAATGTTTTTTTGGATCATTGAAGGATTTCTTCCTTATAGATACTTAAATTATAATAAGTTTAAACATGCCTCAACTAACATCTTATTAACGCTAACAACAATATTGGTCAACTTTTCATTGGCATTCATGATTGTTTTAACATGTGACTTTATTTCCGCCTCTGAAATTGGTATCTTATCATTTTTTAACATTACAGCCTATCCAATATTGTCACTGTTAGTTTCAATTATGATATTAGATTTAATTGGAGCATACTCTGCCCATTATTTTCAGCACAAGATTAAAATATTGTGGAAAATTCATGCTGTGCATCACTCTGATAAACATGTTGATACAACCACTGCAAATCGACATCATCCAATTGAAAGTGTAATTAGATTTTTGTTTACACTTCTTGCAATCATTATCTCAGAGTCATCAATTGAAATTGTTTTTTTGTATCAATCTCTCTCAGTTGCTTTTTCTCAGTTTAATCATGCCAACATTAGGCTTAATGATAAAATTGATAAGATGCTTTCATATGTGATCGTATCTCCAAACATGCACAAGGTTCATCACCATTCATTTATGCCATATACTGATTCAAACTATGGAAACATATTTTCCGTTTGGGACAGGTTATTTGGAACCTATATGGAATTAGATCGAGAAAAAATTATTTTTGGAATTGATGACAACTATGATGATAAAAATAATTTCTTAAAAATTTTAAAAAGACCTTTTAGAAAATCTTAGATATCTTCAAATTCTACTTCATCAGATTTTTCTTCTTTATTCTCATCAGTCTCTTCTTTAGTTTCAGCATCTTCGTCGCTGCTTTCAGCTTCTTTATCTTTCTTGGCAACGAAGTCCTTGTCATGAATTTCACTAATAACCTCTAAACCTTTCTCATCAATGATGTATTTAGTCATTTCTCCTAAAATATTTGTGAAGTTTTCAAAATCCTCCTTGTATAAGTATATTTTATGCTTTTTAAAATAAAAAGTTCCATCCTCATTGGTGAATTTTTTACTTTCAGAGATTGTTAAATAATAATCACCAGCTTTAGTAGATCTTACATCAAAAAAATAAGTTCTTCTACCTGCTCTTAAGACTTTTGAATAAATGTCTTCATTTACATGTTGTTTATTTTCTTCCATTTCAATAATTATAAAGTCCAAAAATGGTTAAAAAAGTAGTATTAACAAAAATTAATATTATTTTTTTCTTTTCTGCTTGTCGTATGTCTCTCTGTAATAACCACTTTCTAAATATAAATTTTCATGTTTTCCAGCTTGAATAACCTTTCCCTTATCTAAAACCAAAATCAAGTCACATTTTTCGATTGTGGATATCCTATGACTTACGATTATTTTAGTAATACTATTGGTTTCTTCTCTTAAATTACGTATTACATTTCTTTCTGTTTCTGTATCAAGTGCAGAAAGACTATCATCTAACATCAAAATTTTTGGTTTTTTTAATAGTGCTCTAGCTATTGCTAATCTTTGTTTTTGACCTCCAGATAAGTTGATTCCTCTTTCACCTAAAACAGAAAAATATTTCTCTGGAAAAGAGAGAATTTCATTTTGAAGACAGGCAATTTCTGAGTAATATTTAATCTCTTTCTCAGTTGCATTTACATCTCCAAACTTAATATTGTTATAGATTGTATCTGAGAACAAAAATGTGCTCTGAGGAACGTATCCAATGTTTTCTCTTACAAGACTAAGATTATGGTTTTTTATATTTTTATTATCTAAAAGAACTTCACCTTTATCAACATCATAATTTCTTAAAATTAGTTCAAGCAATGTCGATTTTCCTGAACCAACTGAGCCTATTATACCAAGTGATTGACCTCTCTCTATTTTGAAATTGATTTTATCAAGTGCCTTTACATTAGTTTCTTTGTATGTTAGACATACGTCTTTGAATGAAATTTCTCCTTTGAAATCATATTCTTCGTAATTATTTGCAACGATATCATTCTTTTCGGAAAGAAATTCATTTATTCTTTTTTGAGATGCATCAGCTTGTTGCACAATTGAAGTTACCCAACCTACAGTTGCTACAGGCCAAGTCAACATATTCACATATATTATAAATTCTGCAAGTACACCAAGTGGAATTGATCCATTAATATATTGATTTCCGCCAATAAAAATTACTATAATATTACTCAAACCAATTAATAACAGCATCATTGGGAAAAACCAAGACTGAAATTTTGCTAAATCTATACTTTTCAACTTTGTATCCTTAGAAAAATCAGACATAAAATCATTTACTTTATCTTCAATAGTATTTGATTTAATAATTGAAATTCCACTAAATGATTCTTGTGAGAAAGTTGTAAGTCTCGATAAAGATTCCTGAACACTTTTGCTTTTTATATTAATCTGCCTACTTAACTTATAGATCAGTAATGATAAAATTGGTAGCGGAATTATTGTGTAAAGGGTAAGCTTAATATCAATGCTGAGCATGTAGGTTATTATGATAACAAATAATGAAATTGTATTTATTGTGTACATCAACGCTGGCCCAACATACATTCTAACCTTACTTACGTCCTCACTTATTCTATTCATCAAATCACCAATTCGATTGTTTTTATAAAAACTAATGTTTAGTTCTTGATATTTTTGAAATATTTCATTTTTCAAATCAAATTCAATATATCTTGAAACATTAATTAGTGTTTGCCTCATGATAAAAGTTAAGATACCAGAGGCCAGAGCTGATAAGACAATAAAAATTATATTTTTTAAAAGTCCTTTTTTTAAAACATCCATATCAATAGAATTCTTTAAAGAGTATTCTTCAATTAAAGTTATTGAGTCACCAACTAGATTTGGGGCTACTAAAGCAAAAATTCTAGCAACTATTGTTATAATAATCCCTGTAATTATTCTTTTTCTGTAGTGGTAAAAAAACTTATTTAGGTACTTTAATTCACCCATAAAAATCAAAATCAAATATACACTTAATTGATGTTCATACTTTAAAAATATTTACATTTGCTACCAAGTTCATTAAAATGCTAAATAGAAGACATATTAGAATAAAAATATTACAATTGTTGTATGCAAAAAAGACAGGTAATATTGATAATGTTTCTTTGTTAAAACAATTTGATTTAGCATCTACAAATTTTTATAAATTTTTTTTAACTCAGCTTTTACTTTTTAAGGAAATCTTTATTGAATCTAAAAGGATTTTCAATATTAATAAGAATAAATATTTTAAAAATGAAGATAATTTAATTGAAGATTTGTTCTTAAAAAATGAATTGTTACTATTTCTTAACTCTAATAAATTTTTAATTAAAGCTGAGGAGCAATTTAAATTAAACTATTGGAAATTAAATGTCAACAAAGTTCAAAATATATTTAAGATAATCCTTGAACATGAAGTAATTAGTAAATATTCAAACAAGAAAATAAATAGCTATCAATTGGTTCATGACATGTACAAAAATATAATTGTTTGTAATGAAGAACTTTTTAATTTTTATGAGGATAACGAGTTAGGATGGTCAGATGATTTTCCACTTGTAAATACATTAATTTTGAGCTGGTTAACTAATTTTAGCATTGACCAATCTTTGAAGATTCCAAGAAAAATATTTAAGGATAGATCTGATAAAAAATTTGGAAAAGACTTATTTAAAGTTGTTGTTAAAGATAAAGACGAAACAGAAAAGATAATTAACGATTATACACCTGAGTGGGACAATGATAGAATAGCTGTAATTGATAAAATAATATTAAAAATGTGTATTTATGAATTTACAACTTTTCCATCTATCCCAGTTAAAGTTAGTATAAATGAGTACGTTGAAATTTCTAAGGAATATTCAAGCCCTAACAGCAGTACATTTGTAAACGGAGTTATCAATAATATTTATAAAAATCTTTTAGAAAAAGATTTGATTAAAAAAAATGAAAGAGGTTTACAATAATTTTTTAATTTTACAGATATGAAAAATCAATTGCATTCAATACTTAATTACTCATTAATTGCGTTTTTTTTGATAACTACTATATCTTGTAGTAATGATCCTTCAAAGAAAATCAAAGAGGAAAATGTTGCAGCTGCAAATGAAAGATTAGACAAATCATATGATTCACCTGAAATCCAATTTGATTTTGACACATACGATTTTGGAGAAGTAAAAGACGGTGAGGTAGTTGAAGTTGACTTTAATTTTACAAACACTGGAAAATCAGACTTAATAATATTCGATGCTTCTGCTAGTTGCGGTTGTACTGTTCCTGAATATCCACAGAATATCAATATTGAGCCAGGTCAAAAAAATAAATTAAAAGTAAGGTTTGATACATCAAATAAACCTGGAAAACAAATGAAATCAGTTACTTTAACAACTAACACTAATACTGGTAAGAAGATTATTAGATTGACAGGGTTTGTTTTAAATAATTAGTATGGAAGGATTTGGACAGTTTATGCCAATAATTTTGCTGTTTTTAGCAATGTATTTCTTGTTTATACTTCCTCAAAGTAAGAAGGCAAAAAAAGAGAAAAATTTTATTAAAAATGTAAAAACTGGTGACAGGGTTGTAACTAAGAGCGGCATGCATGGAAAGATTGTTGAGATTAATGATAGTAACAACACGTGTGTTTTAGTAACTATGGCAGGTAAAATAAAATTTGATAAATCTGCAATTTCTTTTGAATTGTCTGAATCATTAAGTAAGAAAGATTAAAAAATAATTAATGAGTTTTTTTAAGGAACTTTTTCACAAAACTGAACAAATTTTGTGGAGTGCTTTTCTAAAGCCATTCTTCTTTTCATTTGACCCTGAAAAAGTCCATCATTTTGTAGTAGGTGCAATGAAACTGTTTTCACCTATTTTTTATCTAAGAAAATCGTTTTATCATTTTAAACTAAGTGGAAAAAATCATCCCTCCCTAGAAAAAGAAGTTTTTGGTATAAAATTTCCAAACCCAGTAGGTTTAGCAGCAGGTTTTGATAAAAATGCTGAAGTTTATAAACAAATGTCTTCATTGGGTTTTGGTTTTATTGAAATTGGTACTGTTACGCCAGTAGCTCAAGATGGGAATCCAAAAAAAAGAATTTTTAGATTAGTTAATGATAACGCTTTAATTAATAGGCTGGGATTTAATAATGATGGAGTTGATAAAATTGTTGATAGATTAAGAAATAGGGGTGATGTTATAATTGGTGGTAATATTGGTAAAAATAAAGTTACACCTAATGAAAACGCAAAGGATGATTATCTAATATGTTTTAAAGCTTTATACGATCACGTTGATTACTTTGCCGTAAATGTGAGTTCACCAAACACACCAAATTTAAGAGATCTTCAAAATATAAATGATTTACGTGAAATATTATTTCCTTTGATTAAGGAGAATAAAAAAAGAGAAACTAAACCTATTCTAATTAAAATTTCACCTGACTTGAATGATAGTGACATAAAAAAAATAGTTGATTTGTCATTTGATCTCAAAATAGATGGCATAATAACGTCCAACACAACACTAGATAGAAATAATTTAAAATCTAAGAAAAAACTAGCAATTGAAAGTGGAGGTTTAAGTGGTGAGCCTTTAAATAAACGGAGTACTGATATTATCAGATTGATTCATCAATATTCTAATAAAAAGCTTCCAATTATTGGGGTCGGAGGAATTATGTCAACACAAGATGCTTTAGACAAACTCAAGGCTGGGGCAAGCTTAATACAACTATACACAGGCTTTATTTATAATGGGCCATCCTTTGCTAGAAATATTAATAAAGAAATTATTAAATCTTTAAATTAATTTTTAGATTTAAGTATGATATTTAAAAACAATCTCGTACCTAAAAATTTTGAAGAATACAACAAACTTTATAAACAAAGCGTAGATAATCCAGAACTGTTTTGGACTAATGTTGCTGAATCATTTATTTGGAAAAGTAAGTGGTCAAAAGTAGTTGACTTTGATTTTTCAAAACCAAGTTTTAAATGGTTTACAGATGCAAAATTGAATATTACTGAAAACTGTCTTGATAGACATGTTGAAGCTCACCCTGAAAAAACAGCCATTATTTTTGAGCCAAATGATCCAAATCAACCAGCAGAGCATATCTCATACAAAGAATTACATATTAGAGTGTGTAAGTTTTCTAATGTTTTAAAAAACAACAATGTTCAAAAAGGGGATCGGGTTTGTATTTATTTACCAATGGTTCTTGAACTTGCTATTGCTGTCTTAGCCTGTGCAAGAGTAGGAGCTATACATTCCGTTGTATTTGCAGGTTTTTCTTCATCTGCCTTATCAGCTAGAATTAATGATGCATCATGTAAGATGGTCCTAACATCCGATGGAAGCTTTAGAGGAAATAAAACAATTGATTTAAAATCAATAGTTGACGAGGCTTTAAAAGATTGTGATTGTGTTGATTCAGTAATAGTATTAAATCGAATAAATAGTGGAATTACGTTAAATGAGAATGAAAAATGGTGGCACTATGAGTTAGATAAAGCTGATGATAATTTTCCAGCTGAAATAATGGATTCTGAAGATCCTTTATTTATTTTATATACATCAGGCTCAACTGGAAAACCCAAAGGTATGGTTCATTCATCTGGGGGTTATATGGTTTATTCAGCTTATTCATTTAAAAATGTATTTAATTATATTGATAACGATATATATTGGTGTACTGCCGATATTGGTTGGATTACCGGACATAGCTATATTGTTTATGGACCACTTTTAAATGGTGCTACAACCATTATGTTTGAAGGTGTTCCATCATATCCAGATTTTGGAAGATTTTGGGAGATTTGCGAGAAGCACAAGGTTAACCAATTTTATACTGCACCAACTGCTATTAGAGCACTAGCAAAACACCCCCTGGATTTTGTAAATAAATACGATCTATCATCTTTAAAAGTTTTAGGAACCGTTGGAGAGCCAATAAATGAGGAAGCATGGAATTGGTATAATGAAAATATAGGTAAGAGAAAATGCCCAATTGTTGATACATGGTGGCAAACTGAAACAGGTGGGATTATGATCACTTCACTGGCTAATGTAACTGTTGGAAAAGCAACTTTTGCAACTAAACCAATGATGGGAATTCAGCCTGTTTTATTTGATGAGAATGGTAATGAATTTGATGATAACAACAAAAATGGAATTCTTGGAATTAAATATCCTTGGCCGTCAATAGCTCGAACAATTTATGGTGATCATGAACGCTATAAAAATGTTTACTTTTCAGCGTATCCTGGCTACTATTTCCCTGGTGATGGAGCATTTAGAGATGAAGAAGGAAATTATAGAATTACGGGAAGGGTAGATGATGTTGTTATTGTATCAGGTCATAATTTAGGTACAGCACCAATTGAGGATGTAATTAACATGCATGACAATGTTGTGGAAAGCGCTCTTGTAGGCTATCCACATGATATAAAAGGAAATGCACTTTATGCTTATGTAATATTAAAAGATGATTCTAAAAAAGATGATATTAGAGTTGAAATAAATCAATTAATATCAAAGACAATTGGACCGATTGCTAAACCTGAAAAAATACAATTAGTTCCTGGTTTACCTAAGACACGAAGTGGTAAAATTATGAGAAGAATTTTAAGAAAAATTGCCTGTGGAGAAAAAAGCGAATTTGGAGATATTTCTACATTACTTAACCCAGAAATCGTTAGTGAAATAGTTAAAGGATCTTAATAAAATAACTCCTAATTTTTAAAATAACTAAAGTCATCATCAGGACCAATAGTCAATAACGTCTCGTATATTAATTTAATAACATTCTCAACATCTTCCTTGCTTACAAGCTCAACAGTAGTATGCATGTATCGAAGTGGAAGTGATATTAAGGCAGAAGCAACTCCACCATTACTGTAAGCAAATGCATCAGTATCAGTACCGGTATACCTAGATGATGCATGTCTTTGGAATGGAATTTTTTTCTTTTCAGCAGTTTCAATTATTCTTTCACGTAAATTATTTTGAATGGCGGGAGCGTAAGAAATTACAGGTCCCTTGTCAATGACATTATCACCTTGTTTTTTAACATCAATCATAGGAGTTGATGTATCATGACAAACATCAGTAACAATAGCAATGTTTGGCTTTAAAGTTTCAGTGATCATTTGAGCACCTCTAAGTCCAATTTCTTCCTGGACAGAGTTAGTTACATATAAACAAAAAGGAAGAGTTTTTTTATTTTCTTTTAATAATCTGGCAACCTCCGCTATCATAAATCCACCAATTCTGTTGTCAATTGCTCTACAAACAAACCTGTTTTTGTTTAATATTTGGAATGAGTCAGGATATGTGATTACACATCCTACATGAATTCCCATTTTTTCAACCTCTTTTTTGTCTTTTGCACCAACATCAATTGAAATGTTTTCAAGTTTTGGTGGCTCCTCTTTTCCTGGTGTTCTCGTATGAATTGCAGGCCATCCAAAGACCCCTTTTACAACACCTTTTTTAGTATGAATATTAACCCATTTCGATGGAGCAATTTGATGGTCACTGCCTCCATTTCGAATCACATATATTAGACCTTTATCGGTAATATAGTTAACATACCATGAAATTTCATCTGAATGACCTTCAATCACAACTTTGAAATTAGATTTTGGATTAATTACACCTACTGCAGTGCCATATGTATCAGTTATAAACTCATCAACATAAGGTTTAAGATAATCCATCCATATTTTTTGTCCTTCCCATTCATAACCAGTCGGGGAGGCATTGTTTAAATATGATTCTAGGAATTTAATTGATTTATCATTTAGAATACTTTTTCCCATTTTATTAATTTTTGGATGTTAAAATTAACCATTTTTTTATTTATAAATTTGCTTGATGCGCTTCTTGTGTTTTTTTTTAATTTTCTTTTTACAATTTGTAACGCTTTTTTCTCAAAACGAAAATTCAACCTACTTTAAAATTGAAGGAGACTCTGTTTTTAAAAAAGAAATTGATTTAAAAGAGGTTGTAGTATATAAACCAGTAATTTTTGCAGATAACCAGGAAAGATTAGATTATTTCGTTCTCAAAAGAAAGGTTTTAAAAGTTTATCCATATGCAAAAATGGCTTCTGAAAGGTTAGCTAAATTAAATGACAGATTAGATAAAATTAAATCCAAAAGAAAGAAAAAAAAATACACTAAAATGCTTGAAAAATTTCTTCAGGAGGAGTTAACTGCTGAGCTTAGAAAATTAACTAGAACTGAGGGTCAAATATTGGTTAAACTGATATATAGAGAAACAGGTATAACTGCTTTTTCATTGGTTAGAGAACTCAGAAATGGCTTTAGAGCATTTACTTACAATACTATTGCCAAAGTATTTAAAATTTCTCTCAAAGAGGAGTATGATCCATTGAATGTTAGAGAAGATTTATTTATTGAGGATATTTTAAGAAATTCTATATTCTAAAATAATATATTAAAACCTCTGTAAACCAGATTGTTAATAAATCTGTGAGAAAAAAAACACTTATTTTATCAAGAAATGTTTGGTAGTATATGAAAGGAGTGTATATTTGCACGGCTTTTCTGTTTAACAGAGGGTATGATTAAGTTCATTGAAAGTATTGAAATTGACAGCGTATAATGATTATTTTAATCATATATTGAATTTAGCAAAACCATTCCGAGACAGTTCCTTTATCAATTCAAGTTGTTAAATATTATTAATTTTTTTTACAACGAAGAGTTTGATCCTGGCTCAGGATGAACGCTAGCGGCAAGCTTAACACATGCAAGTCGAACGGTAACTTTTGGTGCTTGCACCGAAAGACGAGTGGCGGACGGGTGCGTAACGCGTATGCAATCTACCTTTTACTAGGGTATAGCCCAGAGAAATTTGGATTAATCCCCTATAATATCAAAATTCCGCATGGTTTTTTGATTAAAGCTTCGGTGGTAAAAGATGAGCATGCGTCCTATTAGTTTGTAGGTGAGGTAACGGCTCACCTAGACTACGATAGGTAGGGGCCCTGAGAGGGGGATCCCCCACACTGGTACTGAGACACGGACCAGACTCCTACGGGAGGCAGCAGTGAGGAATATTGGACAATGGACGAAAGTCTGATCCAGCTATGCCGCGTGCAGGATGACAGCCCTACGGGTTGTAAACTGCTTTTATACAGGAAGAAAAACCCCGACGTGTCGGGGCTTGACGGTACTGTAAGAATAAGGATCGGCTAACTCCGTGCCAGCAGCCGCGGTAATACGGAGGATCCAAGCGTTATCCGGAATTATTGGGTTTAAAGGGTCCGCAGGCTGTTTTTTAAGTCAGAGGTGAAATCCTGCAGCTCAACTGTAGAATTGCCTTTGAAACTGAAAGACTTGAGTTATTGTGAAGTGGTTAGAATGTGTGGTGTAGCGGTGAAATGCATAGATATCACACAGAATACCAATTGCGAAGGCAGATCACTAACAATTAACTGACGCTCAGGGACGAAAGCGTGGGTAGCGAACAGGATTAGATACCCTGGTAGTCCACGCCGTAAACGATGGATACTAGCTGTATGTCTACTTCAGGTAGATGTGTGGCCAAGCGAAAGTGATAAGTATCCCACCTGGGGAGTACGATCGCAAGATTGAAACTCAAAGGAATTGACGGGGGCCCGCACAAGCGGTGGAGCATGTGGTTTAATTCGATGATACGCGAGGAACCTTACCAGGGCTTAAATGTAACGGGACAGGTCTAGAGATAGACCCTTCTTCGGACTCATTACAAGGTGCTGCATGGTTGTCGTCAGCTCGTGCCGTGAGGTGTCAGGTTAAGTCCTATAACGAGCGCAACCCCTATCGTTAGTTGCCAACGAGTAATGTCGGGAACTCTAACGAAACTGCCGGTGCAAACCGTGAGGAAGGTGGGGATGACGTCAAATCATCACGGCCCTTACGTCCTGGGCTACACACGTGCTACAATGGTCGGTACAGAGAGCAGCCACTTCGCGAGAAGGAGCAAATCTATAAAACCGATCTCAGTTCGGATCGGAGTCTGCAACTCGACTCCGTGAAGCTGGAATCGCTAGTAATCGGATATCAGCCATGATCCGGTGAATACGTTCCCGGGCCTTGTACACACCGCCCGTCAAGCCATGGAAGTTGGGAGTGCCTGAAGTCGGTAACCGCAAGGAGCCGCCTAGGGTAAAACTAATGACTGGGGCTAAGTCGTAACAAGGTAGCCGTACCGGAAGGTGCGGCTGGAACACCTCCTTTCTAGAGAAAGTATGACGACTGAATTTTAGAATTGTTGAGGTATGTGTTTTGCTATTGCTGTCATTTTAATTATCATTGAGTCTCGTAGCTCAGCTGGTTAGAGCGCTACACTGATAATGTAGAGGTCGGCAGTTCGAGTCTGCCCGAGACTACAATACGATTTTGGGAATTTAGAGTTGGGAAATTCGTCCATACTGAATTCTTTTCAGAATGGGGAATTAGCTCAGCTGGCTAGAGCACTTGATTTGCATTCAAGAGGTCGTGGGTTCGACTCCCACATTCTCCACTATAACGTTCATTGACATATTGAAAATTTTTATATTACAAACATCAGTTATCCAATTTATGTTTGTAATTATAGATACACTACAAAGTATAAATTACATATACAATTATATGTGGATTTGTACGAGCAATATTATAATAAATACAATTTCAAAGAAAAGTAAAGTTACGATAGGCTAATTAAGAGCGTAAGGGGGATACCTTGGCTCTCAGAGGCGAAGAAGGACGTGATAAGCTGCGAAAAGTTACGGGGAGTGGCACATACATTATAATCCGTAAATATCCGAATGGGGAAACCCGATTATTTGAAGAATAATCATCCATATTTATATGGAAGCTAACCCGGAGAACTGAAACATCTAAGTACCCGGAGGAAAAGAAAACAAAAGTGATTCCGCTAGTAGTGGCGAGCGAACGCGGAACAGCCCAAACCTAAATTGTTTCGGCAATTTAGGGGTTGTAGGACCACGACATTTATTGCTTAATGAATTAGAATCCGT